>JAGLFC010000056.1 GCA_023144715.1 Gammaproteobacteria bacterium
AATATTTATGTGGCGACCGCAAAAGGTATGGTGTTTGGTAGCGTGGGTATTGATATGATTGCTGGTCCTTCAGAAATTTTGGTGATTTGTGATGGCAAAACCGATCCAGATTGGATTGCTATGGACTTATTTTCACAAGCAGAACATGATGAGGATGCACAGCCTATTTTAATTTCGCCTGATCGTAATTTTTTAGATAAAGTGCAAGCATCCATTGAGCGTCTTTTAGGAGACATGGAACGCAAGAGTATTATTGAAGTATCACTCAATGAAAGAGCCGCACTCATTCATGTTCAAGATATGGATGAAGCCATAGAAGTCTGTAATTATATTGCCCCTGAGCATTTAGAATTATCCGTCGATGATCCACAAGCCATGTTACCTAAAATACGCCATGCAGGAGCCATTTTTATGGGACGTTATACCGCAGAAGCTTTGGGTGATTATTGTGCAGGGCCTAACCATGTATTACCCACCTCAAGAACCGCTCGTTTTAGTTCCGCTTTGGGTGTCTATGATTTCCAAAAACGTTCTAGCTTGATTATGTGTTCACCTGAAGGGGCATCAGAATTGGGTAAAGTGGCATCGGTCATGGCACGTGGTGAAGGTTTGATTGCTCATGCTCGTAGTGCAGAATATCGTATCAAAACAGACGACTAAACATAAGGCAAAGAATAATGGTTGATGTTGCAAAATGGGTTCGAGAAGATATTCGTTCTTTATCAGCCTATCATGTGCCTGATTCAGGTAAAATGATTAAATTGGATGCCATGGAAAATCCTTATCTATGGCCTGAAGGAATGAAACAAGAGTGGTTGTCTCAATTAAAAAATATTCCACTCAATCGCTATCCTGATCCCTCTGCGAGTAAACTCACTCAGCGACTCGAACAGGTGATGTCCGTTCCTGAAGGTATGTGCTCTATCTTAGGTAATGGCTCAGATGAGCTGATTCAAATTATTTGCATGGCATTAGCACAGCCCAATCGTGTGGTGATGGCTCCCGATCCTACCTTTGTTATGTATAAAATGATTGCTTGTTTTGCTAATATGGACTACCAAAGTATTCCGTTAGACCAGCAATTTCAACTTGATATGCCCGCCATGCTAGAAGCCATAGAAAAATATCAGCCCGCCGTTATTTTTTTAGCTTATCCTAATAATCCCACAGGTAATTTATTTTCAGAAGAAGATGTTAAAACCATTATCAAACAGGCTTCTGGATTAGTGGTTGTCGATGAAGCCTATCATGCTTTTGCTGGGCATAGTTTTATGCCGATGTTAGCCGATTATGATAATCTGGTGGTCATGCGTACTGTTTCAAAAATGGGCTTGGCAGGTTTAAGACTCGGTATGCTCAGTGGTCGTGAAGAATGGATCAATGAATTTGATAAGGTTAGATTACCCTATAATATCAATGTACTGACCCAATTTAGTGCTGAATTTGCCTTAGCACAGCATGAAATTTTACAACAACAAACCGATCAAATTTGTGTTGATCGAGAAATATTAAAAAAAGAGTTGGCTGATTTTAGCCGTATTACTCAATACCCTAGTGACGCTAATTTTATCTTATTTAAAGTAGAAGATTCTGCTTCAGAAGTGATTTTTAATGAATTAAAAAACAGGGGTATTTTAATTAAACGCTTGGCAGATCAATCAGGGCCTTTGGTGAATTGTTTAAGGGTAACAATAGGAACGGCAGAAGAAAATCAGGCCTTTATTAGCGCCCTAAAAAATATACTATGATGAATTCTTTACAGAGAGTTAACGATTCAGATGTTGAGGTTCTTGAGTCATTTTTGAGCCACTTAAAATAATAATTTTTTATGTATAACAATAAATTGATATTTCTACTATGAAATATTTTAAAATAATAAGTCGTTTTTCTATTTTTGTGGTACAACGATTTATTGCCTTACGCTGTTCAGAAATAGCCTCTTCTTTAAGTTACACTTCCTTATTATCACTGGTACCTTTATTAGCCGTTATTTTTGCAGCATTTTCATCATTTTCTGTTTTTCAAGAACTCTTTTTAGAAATACAGCACTTTATTTTTACCAATTTTGTGCCATCTTCCAGTGAATTAATTCAAGAATATTTAAACCAATATGTAGAAAAAGCATCACGGCTGACTTTGGTAGGTTTACTAGGCTTATTTGTTGTTGCCTTAATGTTAATGAGACAAATTGATAATGCTTTGAATTATATTTGGGAGGTAAGCAAAACAAAAAATTTTGTAAGAACTTTTTTAACCTATTGGGCTGTTCTCACTTTAGGACCTATCTTAATGGGTATCAGTCTTATGTTAACTTCTTATATTGTTTCAATACCTATTATTAATGATACAGCAGAGACAATTGGTCTAAGAACTCAAATGTTATCCACTATCCCTATTATTATGACTTTATTAGCTTTTACCATTACTTATCTTATTATTCCTAATATTAGAGTTTCTTTTTTACATGCCTTTGTGGGAGGCAGTGTTGCAACACTATTTTTTGAATTGGCAAAAAAAGGCTTTGCATTGTATATCAGTCATAACACTGTTTACTCAAGTCTCTATGGTACACTGGCTATTTTGCCTATTTTTTTAATTTGGATATACATTTCTTGGTTGGTCACACTATTGGGTGCTGTCACCACTCGTTCTATGTCATTATTTGATTTTTCATTGCAGAAAACCTCTTCTTTTACGCATCCTTTTTTATCTGCTTTTCATATACTAAGACTCTTGTCTTCAGCAGCACAAAAGGGTCAAGCTTTAGCTCATTCTAATATTTATAAGGAACCTTTATTACATTCAGAAAAAAATTTAGAGGATATATTAAAAGAATTGGTCTCTTTGGGTTGGATATTGAAAGTCAAAGGCAATTCATGGGTATTAGTCAAAGATTTAGATGAAGTCAGTTTATGGAACTTTTATCAGGATTTACCGTATTGCTTACCAAAAGATAATAAAGAAGAAGTTTTATCAGGTATCATTCTTAATAGTAATCAACTACTTTCTCAAGAATTGAATTTTCCACTTAAAACACTCTTTTTGCGTTACAATAAATAACTTTATTTGTATATATTATGAAACAGGTTCACTTATGATCAATAAAAAACAACTCAATAGCTTCTTTTTATGCTCTATTTTATTCTTTATCTCAGGTAAAAGTGTTGCCGTCGATTTTTCTTTTATCGATACAAAAGGGACAACACATCAATTGTCTCAATATCAAGGTCAGTGGGTGGTTGTTAATTTTTGGGCAACTTGGTGTCCTCCCTGTCGCAAAGAAATTCCTGATTTATCAGATTTTCATGAGGAGAATAACAATGCTGTGGTTATTGGTATTAATTATGAACCTAAAATAAAGGAAGATGCGTTAAATAAATTTATAGGCTTATACCTCATTAATTACCCCATTACACGAGTCAATAAGGACATTATTACTGCTTTGGGAGAACCTCGTGGTTTACCGACCTCTATGTTAATTGATCCAGAAGGTAATATTGTTAAAAAAATAACCGGTATGGTTGATGGTAGGCAGTTAAAAGCATTAATGAAATAATAACAAGCATGTATTCTTGTCGCGATAAAAAACAAATTGTAGTGATTGTATGTATTCTACTCTCAAGTACTCTGTTTTCAACAAGCGTACTTCATGCTGAGATAATAGCCAGTTATACCCTCAAAAATCAAGCAATATGTGGCAATAATAAACTTATTGTTGTCTCCAGTGAAAAGATTCCAGCCTTGTTAGGATATGATATTAAGCATATCTCTCTGTTTAAACAAACACAACAGACATGGCAAAAAATACTTTTTCAAATTGACCCAAAAGATTCAAAAGGGCGTTATATTTTTCAAGAACATAAAAAAAACTATTATTTTTCAGATCAAGATGAACTCATTTTTAATGGCAAAGATGTCGCCCATCAATTTAATCACTCTCTTATTTCTTCTTCAAAATTTCTTAACAATAACACTCTTATTGAGTTAAAAATAATGACTCATAATAATACAGAACCAATGGGTTGGATTTATATAGCACTTGATGCTAAAACAGTTGATGTGAATATAAAACACAAGACATTATTAAATTATAATGCAGAACATGATATTATTTTTAGCAAGCTGTATAAAATAGGTTTTTCAAAAAAATATCCTTTTTTAATGGATCAATTTCATTGGCGTTTAGATGCACCCAATAATTGGACTGCTGATTTGACTGATACTATGAAAATTCGTCATAAAGGTGAATTTTTAGGTTTAAAAGTGAGGCGAACTCAGGATGATTATAGTTCTAAATTAACCGCTGTTAAAGAAGGCCCATTACGCATTATACGGCGTACTAAAAATCATCTTAAAGTATTATGGAAGTTAAAAGCACCAGCACTTTATATTGACTATGTGATCAGCGAGCATGGTTTTGTTATGGATATGATGATTGATATTCCTTTTAATCTTTCTTATTTTTTTAATGACCTCTCTACTATTACTACGATGGATTGGAATCATTTAACACCCCCTAAAAATTTTATCATTAAAGCCACTAAAGAGTATCCAGAAATGTTAATTAATGGTATTCCATCCAATAATAAACAAATATTCAATCATATAAAGAGCAATCATTTTTCACTCTCCGATACAATAGGGAATGTTAATATCATACTGGATGTTCCTGAAGATTTTTTGATTCAAGCCCAGCTTTATCTAATAGATGATGTCAATCAAGCTGATCCACCTGAAAATGATCAAGGACAATATGGTAACATTGGCTTTAAGACAACAGGATGGGAAAATCTTTCAAGTCATCTGTATCATCTAAAATTTACGGTTTGCGTGGCAAGGTAACTCTTATAATTTTTAAAATAAATGACTTTAACGCTTTTTTTAGGTGTATTAATGAGTGCTTAATTACTATAATCCCTTAATGAATAATACTTTTTATCTGCATATATAAAGAGTTTCGCTATCTTGATGAAAATTTATGAAGCAGGAATCTGATAAGATGAATGATCACACTACACACTCGCAAGAGAAGCCTCAACAACTGGATGAACATATTGTGGAGATTGTCAGTGATTCAGGTGAAGGTGCACAGAAATGTGGGCAAACATTTGGCATTATTGGCGGTAAAATGGGTAATGGTATCTGGACAGTAGAAATTATTCCTGCTGAAATCCAACCCCCTGCACGTACACCTGCTGGCGGTAGTGGTAATCGTGTTCGTGTTGGTTCAAAAATCATGACCAATATGGGCAATGAAGCCGATCTGGTTGTGGGTTTTAATGAGCAAGTGCTTTATGCTCGTATCGCTAATGGTGCTTATAAAAAAGGGACGATTGTTTTATTGGAAAATAAATGGGCAACGGATCCACAAGAAAAAATTCGGGATCAATATGCTTTTGCTATCAAGGAATTTCGTGATAATGGTTTAATTGTTCATGAGTTAGCGATTGAAGAAGAATGTCTCAAAATTGTTAAAAATGCCCGTAAGGGTAAAAATATGTTTGTCTTAGGTATGCTTTGTCGTATCTATAATCGTGACACTGAATTAGGACTGACTGAAATTCATAACACCTTTAAACATAAGGGTGAAAAAGTCGTGAAACCGAATCAAGATCTTTTTAAGGTGGGTTATCAATTTGCCAAAGATAATTTAGACTATTTTTATACTATTCCACCTTATGAAGGGGCAGAACAAGAGTTAAAAGATATTGTAGTGACCAATGGTAATACCGCATTAGGCTTAGGCGTGATGGCAGCAGGTATGGAAATGGTGTCTATGTATCCTATTACCCCAGCAACCTCTGCTTCTCATTATGTGGCGGATGTGTTTAATCAGGTCGGTGGTTTTGTTCATCAAGCAGAAGATGAAATTGCCGCCATTGGCTTTGCCATTGGTGCCTCTTATGCAGGAAAAACAGCTTGTACCATTACTTCCGGCCCTGGTATGGCACTTAAAACAGAAATGATTGGTTTAGCGGTCATGGCTGAAGTACCCTTAGTGATTGTCAATGTTCAACGAGGGGGACCTTCAACAGGTTTACCCACAAAAGTAGAGCAGGCTGATTTATTATCAGCACTTTATGGTGAACCGGGTGATGCCCCCAAGATTGTGATTGCTGCTGCCACCATTCCAGAATGTTTTGAATTTGTTATTATGGCACGTAAATTAGCCGAAGAATTTAGAACGCCTGTGATATTGTTAACCGATGCAAATCTTGCAACAGGTGTACAGCCTTGGCTACGTCCTGAAATTAAAGAAGAATGGTTTTCTCCTCCCATTGATCAATCACCTTGGAATAAAGACATTCCTGCTTATGATTGGGATGATCAAACAGGTTTATCACAAAGACCGATACCGGGACAGCCCGATGGTATGTATGTATTAACAGGTTTATCCCATACGGAACACTCTAAAGTCTCTTATAATTCTGAAACCAATCAAATTACCTCACAGCATCGTAGTCGCAAAATTGCTGCGTTACAAAGTACTTTAAAAGCACCCATTATTCATGGTGTTGAATCGCAAGAAGATGAGGGTGATTTATTAGTGGTGGCATGGGGATCAACCATTGGTGCAATCGAAGAATCCATTGATAGGTTAAACGATCAGGGATATAACGTTGCCAGCTTGCACTTACGTTTTTTATCACCTTTAGAGCCAAACTTAAAAGAGATTTTCAGTCGCTATAAAAAAGTGATGACCGTTGAAATTAACTATAGTGATGCTACTAATGCCCCTATGATTAATGAAGAAAATAGGCGTTATGCACAACTTGCTCATGTTTTACGTGCTCAATTTGCATTGGACATTGATTGTTGGTCAGTGGTTTATGGCCATCCATTACAACCGGGTATGGTGATTGAAGAATTAACCCAGCATCTTGACGCAATAACTGCTTAAATTGAAGCCAAAAGGGGAACGAATATGTTTGGTATTAAAGCCGATTGGTCTTTAGAAGTCTTTGAACGTTATTTTACATTGGATGACTATGGTGCAGGTGGTGATGTGCGATGGTGTTCAGGCTGTGGTGATTTTGCTATTTTAAATACGGTACATCGTGTTTTACGTGATGCACAAGTGCCTCCCGAAAAAAGTGTGGCGGTGTCGGGTATTGGCTGTTCGAGTCGTATGCCTCATTATATGGGGACGTATGGTTTTCATGGTTTGCATGGTCGTGCCTTACCAGTAGCAAATGGTATAAAATCACGTCGCCCTGACTTGGATGTTTGGGTCGCAACAGGAGATGGTGATTGCTTTTCTATTGGAGCAGGGCCTTGGTTACATGCCCTACATCTTAATATGAATATGGTTATTTTGGTGTTTGATAATGGTATTTATGGTTTAACCAAAAAGCAAACGTCACCCACCACCAAACAGGGTACAAAAACCAATACTCATCCTAGAGGTGCATTATTACCCCCTCTTAATCCTTTAACCATTACTTTGGGTGTGACCAATGTGTCTTTTGTCGCACAGGTTGTGGATTGGAATCCACCCTTATTATATGAAACAATCAAAGCCGCCCATGAACATCGTGGCACCAGTTTTGTGCGTATACTACAACGTTGTCCTGTATTTTCTGAAGAATTCACCAAACCATTACAAGAAAATCCTGATAAATTTATACTGTTAGAACATGAACAGGGTGTCACCGTTGAAGATAATGTTAAACGTTTATTTCACAATGTGATTGAACATGATCCTTCTGATTGGTTATCTGCCATGAAATACGCTAAAGATAATGAAGCCATTCCTTTGGGTATTTTATTTAAAGATCCTGATGCCATTGTTTATGAAGATTTGTCGAGTCAAGGCTTAGGAATGACCAATGAAGAAAAAGCAGCAGGACTCAATGCGGCTTTTGATAAATTCTCTATTTAATTATTGAGTGTAGTATTAACACCATGACTTCAAATACAAGCAGACAATCATTACCCATACAATTAATGGCAAAAAAGGATGATAGCATGGATGCCTCAAGCATTATGCATACCTTACGCCATTTTCATTTAGGTAATCCAGACGCAGTAGAACCGCTAGAACCTTTGAATCAGGATTTTTTGCCTGCATTGCTGAACGCTTATCGTGATACGTCACAATTACGTTATGATTATCCCTTGTATTTATATCCTTGTGATACAACAAATAATATCCATTCATCATTGGCAAAGCCTTTATCAGAATTTTTACAAGAATGTGTCTTACAATTTGCTCCGAGTACAACAAGTGCTATTGCTTTAAAAGACAATATTCCGTGGCTCGAACGTGCTTTAAGAAATGTCACTCGTGCGACAGAAGCCCCGACTCTGATGAAGCCATTACTGGTGGATGCTTGTACTGAACTGGTACAACATCTTAATTTTTCAGGAGATAATCTACAACGCTTACAGGCTGATATTGAACAATTATTAGCTAATGTGCCTGATGATGGGCTTATTTTAGCCTATAAACGTTTTCCTGCGTTGCACTTATTAATGCATTTAATACGCAATCAAGTATTACCACAAATTTCTTTATTTAAACAAGAGATGGGGCAATCTATACATGCTTTACAAAACCTATTGAATGTGGATGATACAAAACGCTCAGAAGCCTCTTCTGCGAGTGCTTTAAAATCGAATATCAGTTCTAATCAATTTTTTAATACCGATTCTTTATCTAAAGTGATACAACATAGCAAAGGATCACTGTCTCTTTCTAAACAACGTCGTCAGCGTATTGAAAAAGCATTGCACATCTTAAAAGACTTTAGGGAAAAAGAAATACTGGTACATATTATTCATGCTAATAATAAATTGGATCATTCATGGTTGGATAATAGCGACTGTTTTACGAATGAACATCATGATGATCCCTGTTTCAGAGCGACTCAAGTATTTGATCGTGAAGCACAACGATTAGCGGAGGTCTTTGCAGCAGCTCGTATTGCACAATTAGAAATTGATAATTGCTACGACGAAGCCATTCATGACCCTTGGTTTAAATATTTTAACTGGGAATCCTTTTCTAAAAAAGAACTCATTTTAGTGCCTTCAGTGATTGTATTAGAAGGTGAGCATCGCTTGATGGACGAAAGCATGGTGTCCTTTTCACATTTGCTTAATTCAGGTCGTCCTGTCAATGTCTTTGTGCGAGTCAAAGCCCATGATAACCCTGCTGCCAAGAAAGGAGAAGATCCTTTCCATAATTATCGTATGGAGTTAGGCTATTTAGGAATAAGCCATCGTCAGGCAGTCGTGACACAATGTTCAGCCGCTCGTCATCAATTATTATTATCTCAATTTGAAATGGCACTTAATGCTACACGCACTCGTTTGCATTTAGTGAATATAGGCTTACGTGAAGTCAGTGAAAATTCAGATTTAAATGCGTGGTTAGTCTCAGGTGCTGCGTTAGAGGGGAGAGCACATCCATTTTTTTCGTTTGATCCTGAAGCTGGGGATTCAATCGCAGATCGTATGGATTTTTCAGGAAATCCTCAAGCCGATAAAGATTGGCCGACGCAAGCCTTTTCTTTTCAAAATAAAGCAGGTGAAATCAATGACGTTGAATTAGCCTTTACTTTTGCCGATTATGCCTTACTCTTACCTAATTTAAAACATCACTTTGCCCTAATTCCTCTTGTGTGTGATTCAGAGAGTCTCATTCCTATTGCTGATTATTTGGCATTAGCCACTGATAATATTGATCATTTAGTGCCTTATATTGAAGCCGTTAATGACAATAATGAATTACGAAAATTAGCCGTCTCCAGAGCCTTAATTCATGCGTGTCGTGATCGATTGAATTTTTGGCATTCACTACAAGAAATGGCAGGTATTCGCAGTCGTTATATTGAAGAGGCTGAACGTCGCATTCATGCAGAAGCCGATGCTAAAATTGCTCAACACATTAGGCAAATGAAAGATGAATTTAGCATTGAATTAGAACACGCTAAAACCGATGCCGCCGCTCAGGTGATGGGGCGTTTAACCGATATACTATTGAGTATGGATCTGAGTGATAATCGTGCAATACCACGAAAGACAGCCTCAGAAAAAAGCACCCCTTCAATGCCTGAAACGCTCATACCAGAAGATATTGACGCACCAATAAAAAAAGAGGTGATAGAAGAGGAAAATAATACCTTTGATGACGCATGGATTGATTCACCTCTTTGCACCACTTGTAATGATTGTACCGATATAAACTCATTAATGTTTGCTTATAATGATACCAATCAAGCTTATATTGTTGATGTCAGTGCAGGCACTTATCAACAAATGGTTGAAGCGGCTGAACTGTGTCCTTCAAACTGTATTCACCCCGGTCAACCTTGGGATAAAGATGAATATGATCTGGAAGATTTAATGGATCGTGCCGAGCCTTATAATTCTTTCTAATTGATGACTGAGAAGTTATTCATATCTCTATTTAACGATCAACGATAGAATTCCACATCAAACGTGAAGACATTTCAAAATGTTCTTCTAGCTCATAAGAATGAGGTCTAATCAATTTTTTTGTGAGGTTATGAGTGGCATTACCGGGTATTTTATAAAATTTTTCTAATTGAGCAAGGCAATCTGAACGGAGTTGATCTTTTGTTGTAATTTTAGTAATTAAAGATAATTCTTTTGCCTGATCAGCAACAATACATTCACCTGCCATCAGTATTTCTAATGCTTTTGTTGCCCCTAATTGACGTTCCATATAAAGTGATACAGCCCCTGCGGGTACGATACCTAATTCTAATCCGGGAAATTCAATACACAGATCATCAGAGGCTATACGGTAATCACAGGCTAAAAAATAACCAAATGAATCAATGGCTATTTCTCCATGAACACCGACTACGCTCGGTTTAGAAAAATCATTAATCGCCAATGTTAAACGTTTCATCGCATTACCATAACGAGTCACTGCCATTTCTTTTTGCACATAGCCTGATAGGTCTTGAATGGATTTTATAAACTTTTGTATCATGGCAATGCGTTTATTTTCTGTGGCATGCATAGTCAACAGCCCTTTAATATTTTTGTCCATTTCAATGCTATTCAGACAATCAAGTACTTCGCTCATCACATTGGCATCCATTGCCATCATAAATGATTCCGATTTAAAATAAATAACGGCCGTCTGTCCTTCATAAGTACAAGAAAAAATATTACTATCATAATTACTGTAGTCGGTCATAAAAAATCCTATTGGTTAGATGAATATATAATTTTACTCAGTTTTTTACCAAGCTGTTTTTTCAATTTCAAGATACATACTATTAATGTGTTTGCCAAAATTGGTATCAAAACCATGCCATGAAGTATAATCAGAAAAATCACCGATCACTTTATCTTTGATTTCAAAATCTTGTAAATCATCATCAAAACCTGCTTGTACCACTGCTTGTACTCTTAATAAATAATCTAAAAAAGGTTTGATAGCGGTATCTGCTTTACCACTACGACCATGACCAGGTACATAAACCGACATCTTTAATTGTGTGGCATATTCAAGTGCTTTAATATTACCCAACATACTGGCACTATTGTCAAAACGTCCCATACGTTGATAGAAACTATTGTCGCCTAGAAATAAAGTCTGACTTTGTACATGTTCAATCATAATATCAGTGTTAGTATGTGCAGGTATCATGGCATGAATACGAAAGTGTTGTCCATCCACTTCAATCATAGTGCCTTGAACAACAGAAAATTTAGGTGCAACCACTTGAGTGCCTTTTGTTTTACCTTCTGTTAAACGATTCATCATATCCACCCAAATAATACCTTGTTCACCGTTAGCTTGTTTGATCATTGCAGGATGACCATAAATTTTAGCTTGAGGGTATTTTTCTTTAATCGCCTGATTGGCAAGCCAGTGATCGCCATGTATATGGGTATTAAAGACCGCTAAAATGGGTTTGTCTGATATTTTTTCTATTTCTTTGATCACTTCTTGTCCCACTTGATAGGCTGACCCCGGATCAATAACAATTAAACCATTGTGTGAAACAATAATACCCGGATTATTCATAAAACCATTATTCGATGGGCTAGGCTCAGATAAAGGGCCGTGCATCACATAAATATTGTCATTAATTTTTTCAAACTGAAACGTGCCTTCTTTTCCTAAATTCCAAGCATAAAGTGGTGTGGCACAAAATATATATAGAATGATTAAAGCGTTACTTTTATTCATAAGCTGTTTGAGCATTATTTTACCTATTGTTGTTATTATATAATTAAACATCGTCTTTGTAGATATTCCCTATTTTATTATAACGTTTATGATAAAAAAAAACTGTATCTGTTTTTGATTTAGAATTTAGAGTAATCATGTCATAATTAACGACCAATCTTAGAAGGGATAAAATTATGATTTCCTATAATCAATTCAGTCATATAATTATTATTATGTATTTAATGGTACTATATTCTTTGTTTGGAACAGCCAGTGTATTAGCGGATGATACATGGAATCGTGCTTTAAAAGATAAGGGAAAAGATTACCAGCCAAGAACAGAACATCTCAATGCAGATGGTTCACCTCAATATACCAATCGATTAATTTTAGAGCAATCACCTTATTTAATTCAACATGCTCATAATCCAGTGAATTGGTACGCTTGGGGCAAGGAAGCTTTTGCGACTGCTCAACGTGAAAATAAGCCCATTTTTTTATCCATTGGTTATTCAACTTGTCATTGGTGTCATGTAATGGAGCGTGAAAGTTTTGATAATGAAACCATTGCAGCTTATTTAAATAAACATTTTATTGCCATTAAAGTGGATCGGGAGCGTCGGCCCGATGTTGATAAAACTTATATGACGGCTCTGACTCTGCTTAATGGCAGTGGTGGGTGGCCTATGTCTTCCTTACTGACACCGCAAGGAAAACCCTTTTATTCAGGCACCTATTTTCCTCCCATGAGTTTTATGCAAGTTCTGACTCAGGTTGAAGAATTGTGGAAAACAGATGAGAGCAGGCTGAGAAAAATTGGTGATAGCATTGCACAGGCCGTGCAGGATTATCAGAAAGGGCAAAAACAGACGGCCAATATCAGTCAGGAACAGATTGCACTGGCCACTATTGCTTAAATGAATCGCTTTGATGAGCTGCAGGGTGGTTTTTCTCAGGCGCCCAAGTTTCCTAATGAAAGCTATTTGTTTTTTCTATGGGATAGTGCAATCAGGCAACAGAACAATGAAATTTTAGATGCCTTGAAATTAACCATGGATCTTATGGCACGTGGGGGAATATATGATCAAATAGGGGGTGGTTTTCATCGTTATTCAACAGATAATGCATGGTTGGTACCCCATTTTGAAAAAATGCTCTATAACCAGGGAAATTTAGTTAGAAATTATGCTGCACTTTATGAGGTGACACATGATTATGATTATAAAAGGATAGTGGAGCAAACACTGGGCTATGTGGTAGCAGAAATGCAGACAGCGGATGGTGTTTTTTATTCTGCTGGCGATGCGGATAGTGAGGGTGAAGAAGGCAAGTATTTTCTATGGACTCAGGAGCAAATTCAACAGTCTCTTTCTGCTGATTTAGCAAAATTAGCAATTGATATTTATGCGGTGAGCAAAGAAGGTAATTTCAGTGAACATCCTATGACTGAGGC
The DNA here is from genome assembly GCA_023144715.1 of Gammaproteobacteria bacterium. Classification (GTDB taxonomy): domain Bacteria; phylum Pseudomonadota; class Gammaproteobacteria; order GRL18; family GRL18; genus GRL18. The sequence continues at coordinate 13,614 of JAGLFC010000056.1, forward strand.
AACAGTCAGCGGCAATGTGGGCAAGAGTATTTTAAACCAGCCTGTCTCTATGAATGAATATGCTCAAGAAAACAGCCTGGATATTGCCCGGCTTTATGAAAATATCGATCAAATTCGTGGTAAATTGTATCAGACACGTCAACAAAGAGTTGCTCCGGCAATTGATAAGAAAGTGGTGACAGCATGGAATGCAATGATGATTACTGCCTTTGCCCAGGCCGGAATGAAGCTAAATAAACAATCCTATATTGATATTGCAAAAAAAGCAG
>JAGLFC010000057.1 GCA_023144715.1 Gammaproteobacteria bacterium
GTTAAAGTCATTACTCGCGCTGAAAATGGTCGTGAAATTGTACTGTATCATATTACCAGTGGTGGTTCTTGTGTATTAACGACGAGCTGTTTAATTTCATCCGATCATTATCCTGCTGAAGGCGTAACAGAAACAGACATTCTTGCTTTAGCAATACCCAAACTTATTTTTGAGCAATATATGGGAGAGTCTAAAGCTTTTAGGAAGCAAGTATTTCACTCTTATGGTGATCGTCTCATTAAATTAATTACCTTAGTTGAAGAGATCAGTTTTGCTAAATTAGATATTCGTTTGGCTAAATTTTTATTAGAACATGGCTCAGTAAACACTCCTATTTATACAACTCATCAAGCATTAGCCACTGAATTAGGCTCTGCTCGTGAAGTGATCAGCCGACAACTAAAAGAATTTGAAAATAAAGGTTGGGTCAAGCTTAATCGAGGTAAAATTGAAATGACCAATCATGATGCACTCACCGCCTTATTATCACTCACGAAACTATCATCAAAATAACGGTCTATCAATAATATTTTTTATAAAAAATGAATTTTAGGTGACATTATCACTTAACGTTTATTATTTATCTGGCACAATGTACTCACTGGAACACATAAACAAATAATTACTGGAGCTTATTAGAATGAAGAATGTTGGTGGAATAGATAAAATTTTGCGTATTGTCGTAGGTCTTGTTTTAATTGCTTCTGTCTTTTTAATACCTGCTATGAACCCTTGGGGTTGGATAGGTGTTGTACCCTTATTAACAGGCTCATTTAACTTTTGCCCACTTTATCCTTTAATAGGATTAAATACCTGTAAAAAATGTGACGACAGTGCATCTTAATAGGCATTAAATAATTTTTGAGTAGGGTATATCTCCTTCCTACTCGTTATAGTCATATATTCATGGCGTGACTATAGCAAGGTGTTTTTTTAACGTGCAAACCTCCCCCCCATTGCATATTATTTGAAAAAGCACCTTGCTATAGTCAGTAATCCACATTCAATATATCAAAAAGATAGTCTCCTGAGATTTTTCTTGATACAGCCTTCCATTCAATAAATCCTAACTTTATTCAAGAGTATCAATAAACGTTTGATACGGCTTGCAATAGTACTCTATTATGTATAATAATTTATCTATTTTAAAGTACTGATATTATTTAGGAGTATCATCTTATGACATCAAATGCCACGCCACAAAAAATTATTTATACTTTAACGGATGAAGCACCTGCCTTAGCCACGTATTCATTTTTACCGATTGTAACATTATTTACTCAAACCGCTGGAATTCAAATAGAAACGAAAGATATTTCTCTTTCAGCACGAATACTGGCTTGTTTTTCTGATTATCTAACAGACGAGCAAAAAGTATCGGATGCCCTTCAAGAATTATCTGAATTGGTCAAAGAAGCGGACACCAATATTATTAAACTGCCTAATATTAGTGCTTCCCTACCACAGCTTAAAGCCGCCATTGCAGAACTACAAACTCAGGGCTATTCCTTACCTGATTATCCAGCAGTCGCTAATACTGAGAGAGAACAAAGGATAAAAAATAATTATGACAAAATAAAAGGCAGTGCGGTCAATCCAGTCATCCGTGAAGGCAATTCCGACCGCCGTGCACCTGATGCAGTTAAACAGTATGCACAAAAGAATCCTCATACTATGGGTGCATGGTCAAAAGAGTCCAAAACATCCGTTGCCAGTATGGAGCAAGGTGATTTTTATGGCAGTGAAAATTCTCTCACCATAGATAAAGAAGGGCAATTTAAAATTGAGTTGACCACTGATTCTGGAGAAACACGTGTATTAAAAGACTATTCGCCTTTACGTCAAGGGGAAATTATTGACACCTCAGTGATGAGCAAAAAACCATTACACGCTTTTTTAGCCCAACAAATAAAAAAAGCAAAGGATAACCAGCTTTTATTATCACTGCATCTTAAAGCCACCATGATGAAAGTCTCTGATCCTATTATGTTTGGTCATACTCTCAGTGTGTATTTCCAAGAAGTGTTTGAGAAACACAAAGACACCTTTGCTCAATTAACTATCAATCCCAATAATGGGTTAAATGATTTATTAAACCAACTCAAACAATTGCCCGAAGCACAAGAAAATGCCATTAAGGCAGATATTCAACGTTGCTATGAGACACAAGCCTCATTAGCCATGGTGAATTCTGATCAAGGCATTACTAATTTACATAATCCGAGCGATATTATTATTGATGCCTCCATGCCTGCTGCTATTCGTTCATCAGGAAAAATGTGGAATCGTGAAGGACAATTACAAGATACCTTAGCCATTATCCCTGATCGCTCTTATGCGGGTATTTATCAACAAACCATTAATTTTTGTCGAGAACAGGGAGCTTTTGATCCCAGTACTATGGGCAGTGTACAAAATATTGGCTTAATGGCACAAAAAGCAGAAGAATATGGCTCACATGATAAAACTTTTGAGTTATCAACCAACGGTGTGGTACGTGTGATTGATGATACAGGGGTTTGCTTATTAGAACAAGTCGTTGAACAAGGTGATATTTGGCGTATGTGTCAGGTCAAAGATATTGCCATTCAAGACTGGGTAAAATTAGCGGTTAATCGTGCTAAACTGACTCAGTTGCCCACAATATTTTGGCTTGATGAGCAACGAGCACATGATAGAGAGTTGATTAAAAAAGTACAGCATTACCTGAATCAGTATGATATTTCTGAGTTAGATATTCGTATTCTGTCACCAGAAGAGGCCATTAATTTCTCATTAGCCCATATTAAGGCAGGTCACAATTGTATTTCTGTGACAGGTAATGTGTTACGTGATTATTTAAC
>JAGLFC010000058.1 GCA_023144715.1 Gammaproteobacteria bacterium
TACGCTGGGATTCACTGGGTGAATTTCTGGCTCTAGGGGCATCTTTAGAGCATATCGCCCTTAAATTTAATAATAAAAAAGCCGATATTTTGGCTCAAACATTAGCCACAGCTACCGCTAAATTATTAGATCAGGGACACTCCCCTTCTCGAAAAACAGGAGAATTAGATAATAGAGGCAGTCATTTTTATCTTGCTTTATATTGGGCTCAAAGTTTGGCAGAACAAACTCAGGATATTGAATTGCAAACTCAATTCTCAATTTTAGCCAATCGATTAAGTCATAAAAGCTCTACTATTATTGATGAACTGCATGATATTCAGGGTAATTCTATTGAGTTAAAAGGTTATTATCACCCTCAAGAAGAGTTGATCAAACACTCTATGCGTCCGAGTAAACGCTTTAATTCCATACTCAATTAAGATTTTAGCTTGTTTTTTACCTGAAATAGACATTAGCTATTGCTAATTTTTGTAAATTCGGGCAAGATCCACGCCTTATAAATTTTAATCCATCAATAAACAGAGTAAAATAGTAAATATTATGGCAAAAGAAGAAGGCATTGAAATGGATGGTACTGTGGTTGACACTTTGCCTAATACCATGTTTCGCGTAGAACTTGAAAATGGTCACATCGTGACTGCTCATATCTCAGGAAAAATGAGAAAAAATTATATTCGTATTCTGACAGGTGATAAGGTGACAGTTCAATTAACACCCTATGATCTCAGTAAGGGACGCATTACTTACCGTGCTAAATAAATAATTCTCAAGCCCCTGAATCTTATTCATTTGATAAGGGGTTCAAATTATATTGGCATTACAAAATATGTACCGCTATTGCCTTCAATTAGCATAAAATAATCAGATTTTTCTCCTGTTGTGGGTTCATCAATCAAATCAGATGTACGATATAGGTTCAGATTTCTATTCCCTTTGATACTATGAGTATAATTATACAATCCTGTGATTTTCCATAATGATCCATCACTAAATATAAATTATATCTATTTGTTTTTTTTCTGAAAAATTTTACTAGTGTTTTAGTGCAATCACTACACTATAATTTTCTTTAATCTATTTTATAATATTCCATGGATTCAATTCTTAATTAATAACATTCTAATTTATGCTAAAATAACATTAAAATAGTGTATTCAATGTTAAGGAGCCTTATTATATCTTATTTAAAGTTTATTTTTTTATTCATAGGTTTAGCTGGTTTTATTTTATTGTTTAATACGGGCTGTACTGATCTTCAAAGTATGGACAGCAATAGTAAGATTAGTCGTTTTCAAAATTCTGAAGATGTTTATCGTGCATCAATGCGCTGGGGTGAATGGAATGATCTTTTTCATTTGATGAAAGATAAGCCTGATGCTGCTGATAAATTAAAACAACCTTCTGAAGATTATTTGCTTCATTTAGAAACCATAAAAGTAAAAGAAGTGACTGTTATTGGTTCTAATATGGATAAAGCATTAGGTGAAGGATTTTCACAATTTAAAATAGGTTATCGTATTGATTCTGTGTTAAAACTTTATTCCATTCGACATAAAGTTAATTGGTGGTATCATAAAGAAAGTAATCTTTGGTTTACGGATACACCATTACCTAAAGAGTTTGCTCCCCCTAAACGAAGAACCATTAAACTCTCTCCAAAAACATATTAACGGCATTTATTTAACATTTCTTGCATTTTCTTTAAACCTAACGATTGGCAATATTGAATGTTACGTTCTGGAATTTGTTCAGGATTAGGGTAATTTTTTAACGCATTTTCTAAACTCTGTTCTCTAATTAAATGTAAGGTTGGATATGGGGAACGATTCGTATAATTAGCAGGATCATTTTCATCACTTTGGGCAAAACAATAATCAGGATGAAAACTTGCGAGTTGATACACACCTTCATAATCTTGCTCAATCAATAATTCACTAGCAAGGGCTAAAAAATCTAAATAATCGTTAAAATCTTCACAAAGATGTGCCAATATGAAAAGCGTCGTTTCAATTTCTGGCTGTGTATCAAGACGTTCACATTCTACTAATAAATGTTCAAGAGCTTGGTTGATTTCATAATGTTCATCCACACAGAAAAATATACTCTTATTATCTCGTTCTTTTTTGGCAAAAGGACAAATATTATGTTTAATAATGACAGAATCTAGCCAACATTGGGTAGGTTTAATATAAATGTCCATTAAAAAAATTCCTATATTGAATGAGTACTGAGTTGTTTATAATGTATCCAGCAGGGTAATTGAGTTGATGCCTGATTAATACGTTGATCTCGCTCTCTAGCATCAGGGATTAAAGTATCCAAAGCATTCCAAAATGATTGTGAATGATTCATCTCTAAGGTATGAGTCAACTCATGATAAAGTACATAATCCAACAAATCTTTTTCGACAAATAACAGACGATAATTTAAACTAATATTTTTCTTTGCTGAACAACTGCCCCAGCGTGTCTTTTGTGAGCGTATAGTCAAACAATTATATGATAAATTCGATAATTGACTCAGTTGCTTTAATCTTTTTTGTAAATAATAGGCGGCATAATCTTTAAAAAATTGTTCCAATAAGGCAAATATTTTGATTTTATTCTCAGTTTTTTTATTATCATAACTGATTGATAATTGATATTCACTCAAACGCTTTAAGGTTAGAGGTAACTTAGAGTCTTGTTGAGATACAGATTTAATTAAGTATTCAACTGTAAATGTTTGATCAAGAGCAAGTAATTTAATTGTTTTTGGGAAATCACATTGATCAATCCTGTTTTTATTACTTGTCTTTTGTTGTAAACGATTGATTGCATTACGAATCCACTGCTCTTTTTTTTGTAGAAATTCAGGAATAAAGCGTGCTTTCTCATGCTCACTCATTGTGTGGGGAACAATAATCTCCAATCCTTTTGCAAGTGATACAGATAAACGCATACAGTGTGCACGCTTAGAAATACGCAGTGTATAATCTAGAAAAGTATTATACGTCTTCAAATTCTGTATTTAATTCCTACTGGAGTGATTCTAATTATTTTATCTGATCAATCGAATATTTGCATACATTGGTAAGCCGTTCAATTTAAAATTTTTACTGGTTAAAGACCCATATCTCACTTAATCTTATTTAATGTTGGGTGCTATTATTCCATAATTCAAAATAACGCCGAACAATAATTCTCACATTATCAGGATAGCCAATAATATCCATTTGTTCTAAGGCTTGGGCAAAGAAGCTAGGGGCATCATTAGGTAAATATTCACCGATTAATTCATACGCCTGTTCCATTAAAGGATCTTGATGAGACCGTGTGGCAATGATTGCGTTGTTAAACAATAATACTCGCCAAGGTCGTCCTGGATTATTGTTATCCATATCCTGCTTAATACTCATGGGACAGGCATCAATAATGTCCATGGATAAATGAGCCAGTTCTTCTAGTTCTTCCTGACCTTTAGCAAAATTACTGTATTCCCCTAAAAAGTTCACAATCACTTCTATTTCATCCAATTCACAGTGATGCCTACCTGCCCACGCCGAAAATAGGATAATACTTTTCATAATATCAGGAGCAATGCTAGTGGCTTGTAATTTCTCTACCCATTGCACGGATTCTATATGCAATTTAATCCCATGATTGGCAATTTCATTGAGTTCATCCTGACTCATTGCATTATGAATCGTATCAATGCGTTCAATAATAAGACACAGTTGATGATAGGCTTCTTTTAAAATTTCAGGATTAGATTCTGGATGGTCATTTTCTTTCTTCATCAACCAAAGTTGATAAAGTTCTTCAGAATGCATATTAAGTTGTTTGATTAATTTATTACTAGACATCTTTTAACTCATTTTTTCTATTTAACATGTTTTTATTATATTTTACTGAATATCCGAAAAATCATATTTTGTAGGAGGATAACATTTATTCTCATTGTCGTAGTGTATATGGCTATTGCTTTTATCAACTTTATCAAAATGTTCAATATCCACCTTTAGCTCCAAATGAATTACTGATGATACGGTTCACTATGCTTATGCACTGCATCAATAAAAACACCGACATTTTCAGGATCAATGTGTTGATGTATGCCATGCCCTAGATTAAAGACATGCCCATTACCTTTACCATAACTGGCTAAAATAGTTTCAACTTCCTGCTCTATACGTTCAGGTTTAGCATATAAAATACTGGGATCCATATTACCTTGCAATGCCACTTTATCACCGACTCTCGCACGAGCATCGGCAAGATCAAGTGTCCAGTCTACACCTAAAGCATCACAGCCTGTGTCTGCCATACTTTCTAACCAACCAGCCGCACCTTTAGAAAATAAAACCACAGGCACTTGTCTGCCATCATTTTCACGCGTCAAACCATCCACAATTTGTTGCATATAACGCAGTGAAAATTCTTTATAATCACGCGGAGTCAGTACGCCACCCCAAGTATCAAAAATCATCACCGCTTGAGCACCTGCCGCAATTTGAGCATTCAGATAAGTCGTCACAGATTGTGCAAGAGTATCCAGTAATTTGTGCATGGTGTGTGGGGCATCAAACATCATACCTTTTACCTTACCAAATTCCTTAGTAGAACCACCTTCTACCATATACGTGGCGAGTGTCCAAGGGCTACCAGAAAAACCAATTAACGGTACACGTCCATCTAATTCCTTACGAATAGTACGCACGGCATTCATCACATATTGCAATTCACCTTCAGGATCAGGAATACCCAAAGCATCAACATCCGCGGCTGAACGAATTGGCTTATCAAATTTGGGGCCTTCACCTTGAGCAAAACGAAGTTGCAAACCCATTGCATCAGGAATCGTGAGAATATCTGAAAATAAAATAGCGGCATCTAAGGCATAGCGTTCGAGTGGTTGAAGCGTGACTTCACACGCCAGTTCTGCATTCATACACAGATCCATAAAGCTACCCGCTTGTTCACGAGTAGCACGATATTCTGGCAAATAACGACCTGCTTGGCGCATCATCCAGACAGGCGTTTTGTCTACTGGTTGACGTAAAAGGGCTTTTAGGAAACGGTCGTTTTTTAATTCACTCATTGATATTTTTTCCAGCTTAAATAAGTTAATTTTCCCATGGCAAAACATGGGAATTAGGGTAGGATTGGGCAGTACTTGGCACTTAGAATGAGTGCTTAGACATCAAGATAGTCTAAAATACCTTCTGCGGCTTGTCGCCCTTCTGCAATGGCGGTCACCACTAAATCAGAACCACGTACCATATCACCCCCAGCAAAAACTTTAGGGTTTTTAGTTTGGTATTTATATTCTTGTTCAACAGGGGCAACCACGCGGCCACGCTCATCAAGGCTGATATTAAAATCACCAAACCATTGTGCAGGACTGGGTCTAAAACCAAAGGCAATTAAGACCACATCCGTGGGAATAATTTCTTCTGAACCTTCAATGGGTTCAGGACGACTGCGACCACGCTCATCAGGTTCACCCAGTTGTGTGGTCAATAATTTAATGCCTGTGACTTTGCCATTTTCACCGACAATTTCTACAGGCTGACGATTCCATAAAAATTGCACGCCCTCTTCTTTGGCGTTCAACACTTCTTTTTTAGAACCGGGCATATTGGCTTCATCACGACGATAGGCACAAAAAACCTGATCCGCTTCTTGACGAATAGAGGTACGAGTACAATCCATAGCGGTATCACCACCACCAAGTACGACGACTTTTTTACCTTCCATGCTAATAAAATCGGTTTCATAATCATAGCAATTTTTAACATTGGAGATTAGGAAATCTAAAGCCACATGAACACCGTCTAAATCTTCACCTGCAATACCTGCGGTCATTGAGTTATACGTTCCCATGCCCATAAAGACAGCATCATGCTGATCTAATAAGGTTTGGAA
>JAGLFC010000059.1 GCA_023144715.1 Gammaproteobacteria bacterium
TTTATCTCGGGTGGCATGATGACGCTGGCTCAGTCTGTCGGTGTGATTATGGGAGCCAATATCGGTAGTACTGTCACGGCTCAATTATTAGCCTTTAATCTTTCTGCTTACTCTCTAGGGCCTGTTGCTATTGGCTTTTTTATGCTGTTTACCGCTAAACGAGATAAAACAAAATACTATGGCATGATGATTATGGGTATTGGTCTGGTTTTTTATGGTATGGGTTTAATGAGTGATGCAATGGTGCCTTTGCGTGACTATGAACCTTTTATTGATATTTTAAAAGACTTGGAACGCCCCATCGCTGGTATACTGGCTGGGGCTGTTTTTACGGCGATTGTACAATCCTCTGCTGCCACGGTAGGTATTGCAATTGCTATGGCAAGTGAAGGTTTATTGGGCTTATCTGCGGGTATCTCTTTAGCATTAGGTGCTAATATCGGTACTGCCGCAACGACAGCAATTATGGGTGTTCTTAGTAGTAAATCGGTGGATGCGGTGAGAGCCTCAGTTGTGCATGTGAGTTTTAATGTCATTGGTGTACTTATCTGGCTACCATTTATTGCTTTACTGGTTGATATTGCTGTTTGGTTATCACCGACTAGCCCCGAATTGGAAGGAATGGCAAGAGCTGCCTCAGAAGTGCCTAGACAAATTGCCAATGCCAATACTTTTTTTAATGTGATGAATACCATACTTTTTATTGGTTTTACTACTTGGTTTGCTCGTATGGCGGAATGGTTAATCAAAGATAAAACACCGCCAAAGGGTATTATTATTGAACCTAAATATCTGGATGAAAATTTATTAATCACTCCTACAATTGCCTTGCAACAAGTTCGCCTTGAATTGGCTCGAATGGGTAATATTTCTATGGAAATGTTGCGTGATATTATTCCAGCATTTAAAGATCGAGATATGGAACGTGTTGTAGAAGTGTCCAGACGTTATGATGAAATCAGTATCTTGGAAGCAGAAATTTTGAGGTATCTTGCTTTATTACGCCAAAATACGTTATCAGAAAAAGACAGCCTAGAATTTCAATCAATTATGATGGCGGTTGATAATTTTGAAAGTCTGGCGACTATTATTGAAAGTGATTTAATTTTGCTGGCTGAAAAAGTGGTTGAGCTAGATGCACATTCCAGTGAGCAAACAAGAGCAATGATGCTGGATGTCTACCAGTTGGTATTAAGTTCTGTAGAGCATACCGTACAAGCGGTAAAAGATAAGGATGAGCGGGCGGCTGAGTCTACATTAATGCTCAAAGACCCAATTAAAGAACAATCGGAACTTATTTTAAGTCGTAAGGCAGAATATTTGGCAAAGGATGATATTCACTATATTGCGTTAATAAGATTAGAAATGTCTTTTGTAGAAAAAATGAGACACATCTATTCATTATCCAGACGCATTGCCAAAGCTGTTTTACCTCCAGTGCTTGCACAACGTGATTAATTGGATTATCTCTTAATAGCGGATTTTAAATATTGGTAATAAATATAATAGGCTTTATAATAGCAAAATACTATTCGATCTTATCCGTATTTTCTATGTAATGATGCTTAACTTATAGCATTTAGTCTGCCACTTTTATTTTATTTCGGTTGTTTTTATGTTTGATAACATCTCCTCTAATAATCAGCAAGACACTGTTTATCATATTAACATTGCTGATATGAATTGTAGTGCTTGTGTTGCCAATATTGAAAGTGCAATACATTCGGTGGTTGGCGTAACACAGGTTCAAATCAATTTACTTGATAAAAAAGCCTCAATTTCTGGTGGCGATCCACAGAATGTTGTCTCTAGTATTATAGATAAGGGCTATCATGCTGTTTTAATTCAAGAAGCCATTATAAGCGATCAACTGACACTTATTTTTCAAGGTAATATAAGTAATTTAGCCAATGATACATCGCTCAAAGCACTCTTAACACAAGAGGCTTTTGAAATAGACTATCATTGGCCCAATGTTTTATTAAAAATAGACACTCATCCAGCACAACTATTGATTACATTACAAAATGCAGGCTACACTGTTTGCTATAAAGAACAGTTTGATGATCCACACACAGTACAACGAGCCGAAACTCATCAAGAAATACGCCATTCATGGCAGAGAGCGTTATTAGCAGGCATGGTCGGTATCACACTTATGTTGGGTAATATGAGTGGTTTATTGCCTGAGCTTAATCAATCCAATGGTCAATTATTTTGGGGGTTTACTGCTTTAGTGTGTCTTTTTACTATTTGGTTCAGTGGTCGACATTATTATAAAAGTGCTTTCAAGCAAGCACGACACTTTTCTTCTAATATGGACACCTTAATTACTCTAGGTACTTCTGCCGCATGGTTATCTTCCATCCTTATTATTATCAATCCTAATTTTATGCCTCATGGTGGCAACCATCTTTATTTAGATGCTTCTGTTTTTATTTTAGCCTTTTTGCAATTAGGTCATGTTTTGGAAATGCGAGCCAAACAAGTTACTCGTGAAGCAATTGGTACACTCATAGAGTTAGCACCGACATCCGCGACCTATATTTTTACAGATGTGCAAGGTAAACAGACTGATATTCGTCTGCCTATTTCACTATTACGTAAAAATGATCAAATTCGTATTAAACCAGGAGAAACGATTGCGGTTGATGCAGACGTTACTTCTGGTGTGAGTTATATTGATGAATCAATGCTTACAGGCGAAGCAAAACGTGTTAAAAAACAAGTGGGTGATGAAATTATTGGTGGTACAAGCAATTATAATGGCACTATGATTGCAAAAATAAGCCGATTAGGAGAAAATACCACTTTATCCACTATTGTAAAGATGGTAAAGCAAGCTCAATTAAGCAAACCACCCATTGCTAATTTGGTCGATAAAGTCTCTAAAGTCTTTGTACCCATCGTTATTTTAATTGCAATTTTTACCTTTATCAGTTGGTTATTTTTGGCTTCTCAGCCACTGTCGTTTGCATTGACCACAAGTATTGCCGTCTTAGTAATTGCCTGTCCCTGTGCTTTGGGTTTGGCAACTCCGATTGCTATCATGATGGGGATGGGACGAGCCGCACAATTAGGTATTTTAATTAAAAATAGTGATGCCTTACAAAGTGCTTCTCATTTAACCCATATTGTGATGGATAAAACAGGCACATTAACCAAGGGTAAACTTTCCATTACTCATATTTATAATATGACGGATCAGGATGATGAACATTTACTCCAATTGGCAAGCAGTCTTGAAATAGGTTCTGAGCATCCGCTTGCTCAAGCCATACTTGACGTTGCACAAGATAAAAATATACAACCGCTTGACTGTCATAATTTTCATGCAATGAGTGGCTATGGCATTGCTGCTCAGATTCATCAGAAGTCGTATATTATCGGTAATCAACGCTTGATGGAGCAAGGAGAGATAGTCTTAGATAAAAAGTGGCAAATAATTGCCCGACAGGCTGCTTATGCTGGAGGTACACCTATTTGGCTTGCTAATAATGAACAATTATTGGGCTTATTTATTTTAAATGACCCCATTAGAGAAGAAAGTGCAATAGCCATTAAACGCTTACATGATCTCAATATTAAAGTGGTGATGTGTACAGGTGATCACCATGAGACTGCTCTTGTTGTCGGACAATCGCTTGGTGTTGATGAAATTCATAGTGAACTATTACCTGAGCATAAATTGAAAGTGATCACTGAATTGCAACAACAAGGGCATCATGTTGGCATGGTAGGGGATGGCGTGAATGATGCACCTGCTTTAGCAAAAGCCAATACTGGTTTTGCCATTGGTAGTGGTACTGATGTTGCTATTGAACACGCGGATATTATTTTAGCAGGTGATTCTTTAAATAATGTCGCACTTGCTGTACAAATATCTCATGTTACACTGACTAATATTAAACAAAATCTAGGCGGTGCTTTTATCTATAATATGATTGGAATTCCTCTTGCGGCAGGTCTTTTTTATCCTATTACAGGTTGGTTATTAACGCCTGCGTTTGCCAGTTTAGCAATGGCAATGTCATCCGTAACCGTTGTTATGAATGCCAATAGAATTAGGTTTTTTAAACCTGAATAATTAATTAAAAAGCTTATTTTCTCTTTGGAAGAGATGTAAGAGGAGAAATTTCTAATGTTACGAAAAATATTATTACCCACTATTTTTATTATTTTAGGCTGGGGATTTTGGATTAGCCCTGACTTTAAAACAATTGCGGCGGGTGTGTCTATCTTTCTCTTTGGTATGCTATCTTTAGAAGATGGTTTCAAAGCGTTTACAGGTGGTATGTTGGATAAAATCCTCAAACGCAGTACCAATAAATTATGGAAAAGCATCTCTTTTGGTATTGTCAGTACCTCTATTATGCAATCCAGTTCACTGGTTTCAGTGATTACTATATCATTCCTGAGTGCTGGCTTACTGGGCTTATATGAAGGGGTGGGTATTATCTTTGGTGCTAATTTGGGTACGACTACAGGTGCATGGTTGGTCGCAGGTTTTGGACTAAAAGTTAAAATATCAGCTTATGCCATGCCAATGTTGGTCTTTGGTGTCTTACTTATTTTTCAAAAATCCAAAACCCTTAAAGGCATCGGTTATATTCTCAGTGGCTTAGGATTTTTATTTTTAGGTATCCACTATATGAAAGAAGGCTTTGATGCCTTTAAAGATACTTTTGACTTAGCACAATTTGCAGTCGCAGGTTATCCTGGATTATTCTTATTTTGTGGCATTGGTATTGCTTCTACCGTGATTATGCAATCCAGTCATGCCACATTGGTACTGACCATTACCGCCTTAGCCGCTGGGCAAATCACTTACGATAATGCTTTAGCACTGGCCATTGGTGCGAATGTGGGTACCACCATTACGGCTATTATTGGTGCGATCAGTGCCAATGAACAAGGCAAACGTTTAGCAGGAGCACATTTAATTTTTAATATGGTGACCGGCTTAATTGCGATTATTTTTATTCACCAAATGATGAGTGCTGTTGATTGGATCAGTGCTGAAGTGGGTATTGCGGCAGATGATTATACTTTAAAACTTGCGGTATTCCATACGTTGTTTAATTTGTTGGGCGTACTGGTGATGTTACCCTTTATTCGTATGTTGGTGAATTTTCTTGAAGGACTTTTTGTACCTAAGAAAGTAGCACGTAGTGAGCCTAAGTTTTTAACAGAATCTGTTATGGAATATCCTGATACTGCAACTGAAGCGGTACATAATGAGACCTTACGTGTCTGGAATAATGCCATTAATTTATTGTCAGGATCCTTTGGTTTTAATCGTAGTGAAGCTCTATCGAACCAAGATTTGTATCAGGTTGCTGACCAACAACAAAAACTACATCCTTATGATATTAATAGCTCCTATGAACTCAATATTAAACCTTTATATGGTGCAATTGTTGTTTTTATTAGTAAGGCTGGATTTTCTTGGCAAATGGAGAAATCAGGACGTATTCATTGGATTAGAAAAGCGAATCAAAATATTGTCGATGCGGTCAAAGAGAGCAAACATTTACATAAAAACTTAGTGATTTATGCCAAATCAGATAACCCAAAAATGCGTGAAGCGTATACTAAAATTAGAGTAGAATTAACCTTGTTAATCCGTGAATTAGAATCTATTCATATTAAGAATGCTGAAGATGAAAATTTAGTCTGTTCTTTAGATTATTTAAAAGTATTATTGGATGAACATATTGCTAATATGAATGACTGGTTAGCCACGACTATTCGAGAAGAATCTATTACCCCAGAAATGGCGACCTCACTGATGAATGATGTGTCTTATGCCACTAATATTTTCAGAAATCTTGTACAGATGGGAGAAGTCCTTTTTATCAAGTATGAACAAGATGAAGTCAGTGAAACAGAACGTGATTTAGAGCTTAATGATGAAGAATTAGCGGAAGTAAAAGAACAGGTCAAAAATTCTTAGTGTAATATAATGGAGATAATAAGATGAATATTAAAGAACTGTTAAATAATCTTAATGATTATTTTGATATGAATAAAAAAAAGCGTCAACATAAAACCAAGGAATTAAAGGCATTGCTCAAAGTGTTTAAGCACAAAGAAAAGAAGTTGATTGCTGAATGTCGTCGTCATCCTTCTGGGCATAAAAATAAATCTTTAGAAACAAAAATTGCAATTTTACATGCTAAACGTAAGAAGGGTTTAAAGGCACTTAAAAAATTGATTCATGACAAATAATATCTAAATAGCTCTTCCTTATCCTAAACAAGGATAGGATAAGGAAAAGTCAGGGCATCTATGAATACCACCCACATTAATATCTGGTTATGCCAGCTCAGTAATTATTTTACCCAAGAATCCCTCTTTTTTTCCTACCTTTCTCAAGAAGAAAAACACCGTGCTAAACGTTTTAAATTTTCTTTACATCGCAGTCGTTTTATTGCATCACATGGTTTTACTCGTAGTGTTTTAGCTCATTATTTAACACAATGTGAAGCCGATATTTCTTATAAAAAGGGCGAATATGGCAAACCCTATCTTGCTGATATTGAGCATCATAAGATACATTTTAATTTGAGCCATACAGATGATCTGGCTCTATTGGCCATTACTCATGATGTTGAAGTGGGAATTGATATTGAATGTAAGGAACGCAAGACAGATTGGCAAAATATCGTTAAACGGTTTTTTACACCTTCAGAGCAAAAGGCTTTATTTCTCTTACCAGAAAGTGAACAAAGAAATGCTTTTTTTCAACTTTGGACACGAAAAGAAGCTTATATGAAAGTATTAGGCACAGGATTAGCACTTGCACCCACTCAATTTTCTTTGACAGTACCCCCTGAAAAACCTGCTTTGATCAGACATCATTCAAGCCAATATCCAGCACTTCAATCAATCAGTTTTAATACCATAATAATGCCTGAAAAATTTGAACATTATTATGCCAGTTTAGCCGTTGCATACTCATTAGCAACACATCATTTGCATATTTTTTAGGTTAAATAATTAATTTACATAGGTGATTCATAAAAAATATAAGAAGTTGCATAACTACTGACTTCAAAATATATTTTTTTCTCGTCCACATCGGCTTTATAATTGAGATTAGCATCCAAAACACCATAGCCATAACGATAATCTCTGATTGTTCCTGACATACTTTGTGCACTTGAGAGCTTATCAATATTAATAAAGCGTTTGACTAAATTTTCACCCATATAAATATCTAATACACCATTTGTGCCTGTCCAATACTGAATAGGATAGCTGAGTTTTCTTTGTGCGGCATGGCTTAATCCTGAACATAATATCAGTATCACTAGTAATGTTATTAATTTCATTATTTTTCCTTATCTTTTTTTACCACTGAGTATAAACATGGGGCATGAAAAAGCAGTTTTGTTAATAAAAGGATCATCTTCATGACGCACTAATCCTCGTATAGATTCACATTGGAGATCATTAAATTGATCCGCTTGTCGAAAATATTCTAGTACTAAGCCCATACGTTCAAAGCTATGTAAGTTATCCCATAAGGCAATGGCTTTCTTATCAAAAAATCGATCTGAAAATGCCACTATAAAAACACCATTAGGCTTTAATATACGAGCCACTTGTTCAAAAATTTTAATAGGCTGTGTGATATATTCAATACCAAAGGAACAAATCACCGCGTCAAAACTTTGATCATCAAACGGTAAATCTGGCTGTGTATTAATATTATGCAAAATAGAATGATTAAGAGCTTGATTTGTTTTTAAATCATCTTCTTTTACCCCCAAGCCTGTTAAATCAATATTTTTTAATGTGTTAGGAAGATAAGAATCTGTCGCTGCCATTAAATCCAAGACTATGCTATTATTTTGGATACAGTGGTTATAAAATTGTTGTAATTGTTCAATGGCGACTTGATCCACAGGTATAGTCGTTTCAATGGCATCGTAAAACAGTCCATCATCCTCTTCTATCTTTCTAATAAAGGGCATTCCCTGAGAAAAATCATAAGGTATTTTAGATAATACTTGAAAGCCAGCGCCATTGGTAGTGATTGTTTCTGCAATATCATTACAACGCCCACCATTTTGTTGATTAGCATCAAAAATATCGGTAATTGTTGCAGAGACTTTCAATGGAAACTGGGCAAGTGGGTGATTTAGATCAACGGTAAGAGTGTCTTCTGTTTTATCTAATACCCTAAAAGGACGATTATCCATTTTAAAACAATCGGCCACCCCTTCAATCATACCGCGTGGATAAAACCGCCCAATGGCAGGTTCTATTGCAATAGAACCATTATAATAGCGATTAAATTGGCGTATAGGGATTATTTTTATATGATTGTTATTAAATTTATTATCTATTAAATCACCTGCTTTATAATTAATATTGAGTGTTTGATTCAGATCAGCACGTTTAATTTGATAATCAAAAACAGCAGGGTAAATATCACGCCAAAAATTAGTTTTTAGTACGAAATGGCGATCAGTATAGCTGACAAGTTTATCCTGCCACTGAAGAGCAATCAGGATGCTCAAATTTTGTTGTTCATCAATCATGTTTTTACTATTGAGTTATGACAAGAAATTTTAAAGAAAGGGTACAGAAGGAGAAAAATAAGGATGAGATAAATATCTAAATTAGTAATTATTAGACATTAGATATTTATCATCAAAACAATAAAACGAGGTCTATAGACCTAATTTTGCTTTGATCGCATCAATAACGGCATCACTTGAAGTGGCTTCAACGGTCATTAATAGACCTTCTTTTTCATAGAAACCCGCAAGAGGAGCGGTCATTTCATTATAGACTTCAAGACGATTACTGATCACTTCTTCAGTTTCATCATCACGTTGTACCACAGGACCGCCACATTTATCACACACACCTTCTTTTTTAGGTGGATTTGATTTAACATTATAAATTTCACCACAAGAAGTACAGGTACGACGAGTGGTTAAGCGATCAAGAATGACATCACGTGGTACTGCAATATCAACGACAGCATCAAGCTCTTCGCCCATATTGGCTAATAATACTTTAAGTGCTTCAGCCTGAGGAATAGTACGTGGAAAACCATCCAGTAAATAACCGCTTTTACAATCATCTTCTTTAAGACGCTCGCCCATAATGCCCATAATAAGATCATCAGAAACCAGATCACCTGCATCCATAGCGGCTTTTGCTTGTTTGCCTAAATCACTTCCTGCTGCAACCGCTGCACGTAAAATATCACCTGTAGAAATTTGAACAGAACCATCCATTTTTGTTAATAATTTAGCAACAGTACCTTTACCAGCACCGGGTGCACCTAAAAGAATAAGTTTCATTGTGACTCCAACCTTGAATATGAAAAAGAGATAATAATTGACTGGTAAGAAATAACCAGTAACGACAATTTAACGCATAAGGATACACGTGTTTAAGTGAATATCATAGTATTATTTTTGCTGGTTTTTATTTTATAATAATTTGTTAGAATATGACCTTTAATATTATTTAAACCAAAGGATTAAAATCATGCCCAAAGCGTCTGACCTGAAAAAAGGGGCTATTATTGAAATAGATGATCAGCTGTTTAAAGTACGCAATATTGATGTCAGAAGCCCCTCTTCTCGGGGAGCCAATACGCTCTTTAAGGTGACATTAATGAATATTCAAAAAAAGCAAAAACTCGTTGAAACCTATATTGGTACCGACTTTTTAAAAGAAGCCGATTGTATGCGTAAAAAATTACAATTCTTATATAAGGATGAGCAGTTTTTTACCTTTATGGATGGCGATGATTATAATCAATACACCCTAAGTGTTGAGGATATTGACAGTCTTTCAGGCTTTTTACCTGATGGTCAGGATGATATTTTAGGCATGTTATATGAAGATAGTTTAATTGGTATTGAATTACCCGCCAGCGTTTCATTAAAAATTATCAGCACTGATCCTGCGATCAAAGGAGCTTCTGCCACATCAAGAACCAAGCCTGCGACATTGGAAACAGGCTTAGTGGCTCAAGTACCTGAATATTTATCCGATGGTGAAGTCATTAAAATCAATACCAGTACGGGTAAATTTAATTCCAGAGCATAATCATTATCAAAAGAAGAAGTAGAAAAAAATGTTTAAACAATTAATCATATTAGTGATGATCAGTCTTTATTTTTGGTCAACTCCAAGTTTTAGCCAAACGGATACCATTATTTTAAAAAAACCACCTAAAAGCCTTGCACAATGGTATAAACCTGAGAATAAACGTCAAGTTTGGTTGCATACCATGTTTCGTTTACGCCGTGAAATGTTGGCAATGAGTGATTATAGTCAAAAGAAAATGCCTGATGATCTCGAAAAGTGGTCACAAAAATTTATTAAAGATTATAAAAGCCTCGCTAAAATGGTGCCTCAATGGCAAGATTATTTGTTACTAAACCAGCTTAATGAGTTACAAAAAAATGTTGAAAATCATAATTATTCTGCCATTAAACCCACTTTAAAACATTTATCTAAAAGCTGTATGAATTGTCATGATGATTTTCAGACCGTGGCGACCTTGTTATATCGTAGCCCTAATTTTTATGATAGAAATATTAGTGAAGGCTTCTCAGGAGAGGAAATGGCTTATGATGATAATATGATGCACTTATCAACGTCTGTGAATCGTATTAATATTGCTATAAAAGACGGTTATTTTGATATTGCGGGACAACAGATTGAACCATTAGAACAACACTTAGAGCATTTAGCGACAAGTTGTAGTGATTGTCATCAAGAGGATGAAGTGCCTGTTAAACGTATTATGAACGCTTCCCAGTCATTACTAACAGAATTAGCTGAACAATTACGATTAAAAGAACAAAAACAATCTGGTCGAAAACTGGGAGAATTTGCGGTGAAGGTCTGTGCAAAATGTCATTCAATACATAAACTTCCCTCAGATTTACAGTTATTATTTGATTAATGTTAACGTATAAAAATAGAGAAGAAATGTGAGCAAGCCTAATATTAGTATCACTTCAGAGAGTCAATCCTCTAAAGTAGCCTCTAAAGAAACATTAGTTTATACCATTGATGATACGCTTTATATTAATCTAACGGATCGCTGTACACTGGCGTGTGAATTTTGTCCTAAGATTCAAGGCAGTATGGATGTGCATGAGTATAATTTATTATTATCAACACGGCATGAGACCGATGAATATCTCAAGGAAATGGGTGATATTTCACGTTATAAAGAAGTGGTATTTTGTGGCTTTGGTGAACCCACTCTTAGACTCAAACAATTATTAGAAATCGCTCATTATTGCAAGCAATCAGGCACTCGCGTGCGTGTGAATAGCGATGGCTTAGGTAATTTAGTGAATAAACGCAATATTTTACCTGAGCTTGCACACTGTGTGGATGCACTGTCTATTTCAATGAATGCTCAAAATGAAGCAATTTACAATCAACATTGTCTTCCTGCACTACAAGGATCTTATCAAAATATGTTGGATTTTTTAGGTTTAGCCCCTGAATATATCAGTGATACCACAGCCACTGCGATTGAAGGCTTAGAAGGGGTTGATATTGATGCTTGTGAAGCACAGGCCATTGAACTAGGGGTCAAATTTAGAAAAAGAGTATTGGATATTGTGGGTTAATACCTTATTTTATGTAAAAACTATTTGCATTATTCATTTTTTCAGGTAGAATACGCACCACTTAACTGCTGTGGGTGATTAGCTCAGCTGGTTAGA
>JAGLFC010000006.1 GCA_023144715.1 Gammaproteobacteria bacterium
CTAATATACTATCCCCATTGAAACACAATAAAAACACATTTAAAAACTATCTTACATACTGGAGAGTATACAATGAAAAAATTAATAATAGCTGCCGCAATCGCCACTTCTGTTATCTCTATATCTGCCAATGCTTGGTGGGGTGATGATGCCAACTCTAATACAAATTGGAATGGTAATGGTTATAACCACATGAACAATAGTGCTAATGGCAATGGTTATGGTAATGGCTGGGGCAATGGTTCAGGTGATATGGATGCTGATGGTGATTTTGAAATTACTATCAAGGCTCGTGGTCGCGGTCGTGGTAATGCTCAAACTCGTGGTTCTGCTAATGGTAATGCTGGAAGTAACTATAATGGTTACAATAATATGAATACAAATTTTGATGGTCGTAATCACTATGCTACTCAACAACAGGGCTATGGTTATTACCCACAAGCATACTATCCACAAACATATTACCCACAAGTTCAAATGCAAGCACCCGCAGTTGTTGCACCTTCTGCTCAAGTGGTTGCACCCGCAGCAAAGGTAGAAGTGGCACCTGCTAAATAAAATAAGTCTCGCTCAATTAGAGCAGGATAAGCATTAGTTTAGCTATTCAAAAAACCGTACATTGTGTTAGTATTTATACTTCGCATAATGTACGGTTTTTTTTTGGAAATTATATGGCTTATTTTATTATTATCAGCGTCTTTTTAGGATATTTTATTTTACATAGTTTAACTGCATCACTTACTATGAAACAATGGGTAGCGAAACATCAGCCTGCCATTATGCCTTGGTATCGTTTAATTTTTAATGCCTTAGCCATTCTTTTATCTCTGCCTTTATTAATGGTCATGTTTTTCTTTTCAGGAGAACCATTATGGAGTTGGCATGGTTTTGGGTTTTATTTTACCAGTGCATTAGCGATTATGGCATTGATAGCCTTTTTTTATTCTCTAAAATATTATGATTTAGCAGAATTTTGGGGTACTCGACAATTAAAAGAGAACAATAAAAGCGTTGAAGATCAGGAAAAATTTCAAATATCTCCTTTTCATCGTTATGTACGTCATCCTTGGTATTTTTTTTCTTTAGTGATTATTTGGACTCGTGATGTTTCTACCTTACAATTACTAGTGTATTCCCTTGTCACCGCTTATTTTATTTTTGGTTCAAAATTAGAAGAGCGAAAATTAGTTGCTTACCATGGTGAGGTTTATAAAAAATACCAACAAAAAGTTGCGGGTGTTATTCCTTTACCATGGAAAATATTAAGTTCTCAAGAAGCTGAACAATTATTAAAAGACTGCCCTCAAAAATGATAAATACTCTTAAAACTCATAAAAGAGATTCATGACAGGATGCGTTTTATCCACTTCATCAATGGATATTCCTTTACTTTCAGGTGAAAAATGGCGATATTTTAGAAGTTCTGTGGGAGCAATTGAGCCTATTATTTGATCCAATTCAGATAAACGTATGCCTTGTTTTATAAGATAAATAATATAACTATCTGAAATAGATCGTGAATTAATGGTGTGTGATTCACTCATACCCGCATCAACAGCAGCATAAACAAGCATTGACTCTAATGTACTTTCTGATATTGTTTCTTCTTCCCATGCTAAATGTGGATCAATATGATTAAACAGTGATTTTAATCCTTTATTCAAAGGTAATATTCTCTCATTTTCTCCCGATACATGAATCAAGTTTTGTTTAAAATCAATATCACTTGTTTCTAATTCAGTAATTTCTTTTAATGATAAACCGCTCAGCAGTAATGCTATGACTTGTTGAGATTTAATATCTGAACTTTCTAATAAATTTTCTAAATCATTATCATTCAGTTCTTGAATTATTAATGGTTCTATCGTATCCGTTTTTTCCTGATCCAGTGAGGCTGGAATACTTGGGGCGGAGTCTAATAATTGAGCCTGTTTTTGATGATCCAATGTATGTGTGTAATGATGATCAATGCCTGTTGCTTGAGGGTAATCTCTACGTTCTTCTGTAATTGCAATCACTGGACTTTGTTGCTCTTTACGACCTAAAAAGCTGACCAACCAAACACAAAAAAGGCCTACTAAAAGTGAACCAATTAAGGCAATAAGAGCATCCCTGATATAATTGGGACTAATGGGTTCTCGAGGCAAATAAGCGCGTGTAATCACTTTTACTTGAGGGTACTTTTCTGCCTGCTTTGCTTTAATCTGTACAAAACGTTCATGGCTCTCTCTTTGAAGTTTTTCTAAGCCTTCTAAGTCACTTAATAGCGCTTCGTTTTTAGCAAATTTTGCACTAAATTCATTGGCTTCCATTTTGTGTGCTTCAAGTTGTTTCTTAATTTCGATCAGTGTTTGTTGTGCGGCTTCTGCATTTTGTTCGGCATCTGTTAAAACAATACTTTTACCTTCATTTTTTTTCTGTTGAATTTTTTCTTCAAGTTCTTTTATTTGTTTTGGAAGTCCATTCAAATTAGGATTTAACTCTAAATAACTACGAGTGTATTTTTGATCAAATTTCTCTAATTCATCATGTAATTTTTTTAAACGTAATTCTAAAATTCGTAACTCTCGTTTATCTTCAGAGGGTACCACAACATTGCCCAGACTAATGGCTTTATGAATGGCATCAAGATGAGATTTTGTTTTAATAGCTTCTTCAGTGGCTTTATTTAGGGAGCGATTTAATCCTTTAAAATGAGCCATTGATTGGTTATCAAACATATTTGCTCGACCTAATGAAGTAATGTTGTTGGCTCGTCTAAATTCTTCTAATTCACCTCTTTTTGTCAAAATACTGTCTTTTAGACCATCTAGTTCTTCTTGTAATATATCAACAGTGATCCCTGTTGTTTGGCGAATTTCTTCAGCACGCATATTGAGGTAGACATCAATTGATGTGTTAACCGCTGCAACCAATAATTTAGGCTCATAACCTGTAGCGGCTAATTCAACCAAATTTGTATTAGGTATGGTGTTGACTGATAAAATTTTATGTAATTTACCAATGGATAAATCAGCGACCATTAAGTGATTTTTTGAAGAGGTCTCTGGATTTTCTTTAGCTTGTTCTTGCATACGTATTAAAGTTTGATTTAATAACTCTTGTCCACCCAATATTTGTTTTTGAATCATCACATGCTGAATATCAGCCTTACTACTTTCTTCATCTATGGCTGTTTGAGCAACGGTTAATAGGCTAGCATAGCTACGAAAAATTTCTGGACGGCTATAAACATAAGTTAGACCGAGTGCTAAACTCAGTAAAAAACTGATTAAAAAAATTAATGTACGATGCTGATACCAAGGTTTTGGATTAAATTCTGGTGCATTAAGATAGCTCTGGTCAGGCAAAATTTCAACGTGAGAAAGTGAATTATCCATAATGTTAAGGACTCATATTTTTAGTGGTGTTATAGTTTATTCTTGTTAAGAATAATTCAGGTTAGGTGACTTCATAATAGCAATATTATAAACCATTAATGATAGTCTTTGATATAAAATAACGCAAGCTAGATTATATCCCATTTTTAGTGATAGCCTCTCAATTTTATCGACTAGAGACATGACATCGTTTATATTAAAGCACATGTCATTATATATAAAAAAAATAACAACCTCAGCATCTCTTACACGTCGTTTAAAAATTAGTATGATATTAACTACTTTACCCCTGTTTTTATTAGCAGGTATTGGTTTGTTTTTATTTCAAAAATCCACTAATGCCTTTAATGATGCTGTCGAAGGTATTGTGACCGATGCAGTCCCTGTGACAGAATTGAAAGATAAAATTCAACAAACAGTGGTTCCCTTTAACCATTTTATTAATCGACATCAATTAGACGATAAAACAAAATTTTTGCAATTAAGCCGTGATATTAAAAAATCCTTAGCCAATTCTATTAAGTTTGAGCAAAAAAATCATTCTTTAACCAATGACATTTATCGCTCTGCCTATTTAAAATGGCGTAATGCTGAACGAATTGCTGATAAAATATTTAATGAAGTGGATAGAAAAAAAGTGTATATTTCCTATTATCTTTTACAAGATTTCTATCAATATGTCATTGAAACCACTCTGGCATTAGATAAAGTACACCTCGCCATGCAAGATAGGGTGAATATTCGTTACCAAAAAGCAAAAGAATTGCGCTCAAATACCCTGATATTAAGCAGTTTTATTTTTTTATTGATTTATATTACCACAATTATCAGTACCTTAGTGCTTCATCGCTCTATTATTAAACCCATTAAAAAATTGGAATTATGGGCAAATAATTTTTCTCGTCATCAAAAAAATCATCAATTATTAACATTAGATAGTTACAAAGAATTTGAATTTATTGCTTCAACCTATAATAAATTGTGTCAGATGTTATATGATGATCAAGCTGTATTAGAACAAATTAATCAAAAAGATGAATTAACACAACTCAATAATCATCATGCTTTTTTGGAATCATTGAAAACTGAACATATTCGACATCAAACGTATAATAGACCTTATACCATTATGCTGATTAATATTGATCATATCAGTTCAATTAATGAAAATTATAGTCCACATATTGGTGATCTTAGCCTGATACAAATTTCAAAACTTTTAGAAAAGTCCATTCGTCGTACTGATATTTTATCTCGCTATTATGGTGATAGTTTTGTAGTGATTTTGCCTGAAATTGATAAACATGAAGCTAATATTACAGCTGAACGTATTCTAAGCAGTATTTCTGAACACGTTTTTAAAATTAATGACTTTAAGTTTGGTATTACTGTGAGTATTGGTTTGTCTCTTGTTCAGGGCAAACAATCATTATCACAAGATCTTAGATGTGTTGATTTTGCCTTACAAAAAGCAAAGCGTTCAGGTCGAAATCAGATACATTTTTGTCACTTAGAACAGGGTAAAACAAATGATTTTAAATTACATTATTTTACAGAAAATGATCTTAAATTATTGGACTGATATTATTTTATGATATACTTATCCGTTACATTAAATTATGCTCAATTAAACATAAATTCTCAATTTAAAATAAGCAGGTCACATGAGTAATACAGAATACACGATTAAAACAAATGCAGATAAAGTCAGTTATGGCATTGGCTTACAACTTGCCCAACAAGTTAAAAGTCAGTCATTTCCTAATTTTAGTTTAGATTCACTTATTATTGGTTTAAGTGATGTGTTTAATAATGAACCATTACGTTTTCCAGAAGACGAAATGCAAGCTGCTTTTTCAGCGATCAATCAACAAGTTCAAGCAGAAGCGGCGACTGCTGCTGAAGGTAATAAAGCCTCAGGGACTATTTTTCTTGAAGAAAATGCTAAAAAAGATACGGTAGTGACGACTGAGTCTGGGCTACAATATGAAATTATTACCGAAGGAACAGGCACTAAGCCCAGTCAAAGTGATACCGTAGTGACTCATTATCACGGGACTTTAATTGATGGTACTGTATTTGATAGCTCTGTGAGCCGTGGTGAACCTGCTCAGTTTCCTGTTAATGGTGTTATTCAAGGTTGGATTGAAGCCTTACAATTAATGCCTGTTGGTTCTAAATGGCGTTTAACCATTCCTTCTGATTTGGCGTATGGTGATCAAGGATCAGCCCCTGTTATTGGCCCGGGTGCCACGTTAATTTTTGAAATTGAATTACTTGAAATTAAAGGTTAAAGTGTTAAATAGTCATTATTTTAAGAT
>JAGLFC010000060.1 GCA_023144715.1 Gammaproteobacteria bacterium
TCGAATCTTATATCACCCACCATATCTTTTCTTAAAGATAATCCCACATCAATTATTATTTTTATATCCTCATAAAAATTTCTCATTAGTTGTAATTGCTCACAAGAATTTCAGACACTGCACCTCGACCTTCGCTATTTGAATTAATCGATCTCTTTGCTTGCACAAAATGAATATTATAATCTTTGTATAAATCTGTCATAAACTTTGTGTCTGAATTTGAAAGCAAAAATTTAACCCCTTTATTATTAAGTCTATCACACACTGTTTTTAATCTTTTTTGTTCCAATTGATTAAAACCATTTTTAGTATAGCCCGTAAAATTAGCACTATTTGATATAGGATCATAAGGGGGATCAAAATAAACAAATGAATTTTTTGTTATATTTAACAGTGCTTTTTCATAGTCCATATTGATAATCTCAATATTATTATTGGATAAATAATGACTCACAGATTTTATCAGACTATCATTCACGATGTTAGGATTTTTATAGCGTCCAAAGGGTGAATTAAATTCTCCAGAATTATTGACCCTAAACAAACCATTAAAACATGTTTTATTAAGAAAAATAATTCTGGATGCTTTTTGTATGTGAGTTAAGTTTTGATAGGTCTTTTTTTCTCTATCAAGACTTCTAATATGATAAAAATAGTCTTCTTCATTTTTATGTTTTTTGAGGTCTTCAATTAAATCTTCAGGTGAATTTTTTATGACCTTATATAAATTAATAAGTTCTTTATTACTATCACTGATCACAGCATTTTTGGGTTGCAAATGAAATAATACCGCACCACCACCGATAAAAGGTTCATAATATTTAGAAAATTCATGAGGAATATACGGCATTATTTGTGTTAATAATTGCCTTTTACCTCCTACCCACTTTACAAATGGAGAAATTAATGGATTATTATTTTTAATGATTTTTGGCATTATCGACTCATAATATATTCTTTGTTTTAAGAAGAGATTCTACAGTATAATAGGGTATAGCACCTATTATTTTATATTCTCTTATGACATCCAAATCAAACATAGCTTCACAGAATATAAGTCACTCGCTTAAAAGAAGTATCACTAAACTAAACTATTGAACACTAAAAATCACTTAATGAGGTAAAAATATGCTGTGGATTATTCTTGCTCTTACGTTTCATTTATTAGGTATTATTTCTGCTATTAATGCAGTTATGGCGACTAGAACATCACAAGGTGCAATTGCGTGGGTTATTTTTTTACTCAGCTTTCCTTATATTGCAGTACCAATCTATTGGATTTTTGGACGGAGTCGCTTTAATGGCTATAGTGTATCACGACATTCCAATGATGTACGTGTTATGGCAAAAATGAACTATATTTTAGAGGAATTAAAACCCTATTGTGTCCCTGATTCAGAAATTACAGCAGCAGGTGTTGCTGCTAAAAAATTAGCATCTATTCCAATTTTAAAAGGTAATGATGTTCAATTGCTCATTGACGGTGATATGACTTTTAAGAGTATATTAGAAGGGATTGATCAAGCAAAAAATTATATTCTCTTCCAGTTTTTTATTATTCATGATGATGAAATTGGCAAAAAAGTTCAAAAACATCTGATTGCTAAAGCTAAAGAAGGCGTAAAAATTTATTTTTTATATGATGAAATTGGTTGCTATACCTTGCCCGATTTATATAAAAATGAATTACGTGATGCAGGTGTGGAAGTGTATAACTTTCATACCAGAAAAGGGTATCGAAATCACTTTCAATTGAATTTTCGTAATCATAGAAAAATAGTGGTAGTGGATGGTAAAAGTGCGTGGATAGGAGGGCATAATGTTGGCGATGAATACCTTGGAAAAGATCCTAAGTTTGGGCATTGGCGTGACACTCATATCAAGATTCAAGGGCCTGCTGTATTAGCCAGTCAAATTTCATTTATTGAAGATTGGCATTGGGCAACCAATAATATTCTACCTAATCTTACATGGAAACCTCAAATACCCAAAGAGGCTAACTATAAAGTATTAGTGGTACCCTCAGGCCCCGCGGATGAATTAGAAACAGCGACCCTAATGTTTCATCATGCGATTAATAGTGCACAAAAACGCATTTGGATTACTAGTCCTTATTTTGTACCCGATGATATTATTATGAGTGCGTTGCATTTAGCGGGGCTACGGGGTGTGGACGTGCGTATTCTTATTCCTGATAAGCCCGATCATCTACTGGTTTATTTGACCGCATTTTCTTATTTTAAAAATGCCAGCCTAACAGGTGTCCGATTATTTCGTTATACTAAAGGTTTCTTACATCAAAAAGTGGTGTTGATTGATGATAAGAGTGCTATGGTGGGTACGGCCAATTTTGACAATCGCTCCTTTCGATTAAACTTTGAAATTACTTGTTTAGTGTCCGATCCTGTATTTGTCTTAGAGGTTGAAAAGATGTTAATAGATGACCTTGCTAATGCTCGAGAAATGACGGCTGATGATATTGATAATAAACCGTTTTGGTTTAAATTTAGCACTCGATTAGCAAGGTTGACCTCTCCTATACAATAACACTCAGTTTCTTAAAGTGTAGATTCTTCAGCAGGTTCTTCAGGTTCAGGTGCATATTGTTCTAGCCATATCATTGTGGCAGCAATAACTGCTGTGGGCATAATAATAAAATTAACAAAGGGGATCATAGAGGCACCCATCGTCACCCCCCCAAAACCTAAAGAAAACAAACGTTGCTGACCTTGTAAGGTGCGTTGTTCACCAAAATTAAGTTTATGATTGCCCATAGGATAATCCATATATTGTAATGACATCATCCAAGCTGTGAATAAGAACCAAATAATAGGCCCTATAACAGGTATCACAAAAAGCAGTATTAAAAAAGGAATGGACCAGGCAATCATATAGATTAATTTTTTTATCTCCATAAAAATAGTAGGGATAATTTCCTTTATTATTTGCTCAAAACCGTCCGATTCATCCATGCTTTGCCCTGTTAAATACTTTTCTGTGGCTTCTGCTAATAAACTATTAAAAGGGGAGGCAATAATATTAGCAAGCAGTGAAAACGTATAAAAAATGAGTACAAATAAAGTCATTCCAAAAAAAACATACAGTAAAGGCTTAATAAAATTAATAATATAAGCGACCCAAGACCATAGTTTTGAAGTATCCAACATCTTATCTATATAGTCACCGAAATAAGAAAAGCCAAAATAAATTCCCACAGAAAAAAATAAAATATTAATGATCAGTGGAATTATGACATAACTTTTAATGCCTTTTTGAGTCAATAAAGGTAAGGCTTTAAATAAATAAGAAATACCTGTGACTGGATTATTACAAGGTCTCATTGTAGAACATCCTTTTTTATCGTATTGATTTTAAGGTAATTGTACAGGCACAGGTGCCGTCCAATCTTTTGCCTGATGCTCGGCAATTACCGTTGTATAAATACCACCTCGTACATAAAATTCAGCACAGACACGCATAAATCTAGGCTCAGTGGCATTCACTAAATCGGTTAATATATCATTGGTCACTTTTTCATGGAACGCACCTTCATTGCGAAAAGACCACATATACATTTTAAGAGATTTTAATTCCACACATTGTTGATCAGCAATATATTCAATGTTAATGGTGGCAAAATCAGGTTGACCTGTTTTTGGACAAAGGCAGGTAAACTCAGGTATTTTAATACGAATTGTAAAATCTCGTTCTGGTGTTGGGTTATCAAATGTTTCAAGTTCTTTACTGGGTTGTGTTGGCATAGCAGTTCCTGATTAATAAAATTAAATAAATTTTACACTATTCACTAAAATAAGGGAATTTGGCTTGATTAGAAAGAGGATACTTTTTTGTTAAAAAAAGATTAAAAAACTTGACCAATTTAGTTGGTTAAGTTTTAATAAAAAAATATCCATTATTTAAAGAGGCACTACCGATGCTGGAAATGAATCCAAATCAAGTTCACCATTATTTGCAAACAACCCATAATACCCCTTGTTTACTAGATGTACGCGAACGTTGGGAATTAGATATTTGTTGTCTTGAAGGAATAACCCATATTCCTATGGGCAATATTGCTGCTCAATTGCATACTTTAGATTCTGAACAAGACATTATTGTTATTTGTCATCACGGCATTCGTAGCCGTATGGTAGGACAATTTTTAGAACAAAAAAATTTTTCAAATATTATCAATCTGTCAGGCGGTATGGCAGCTTGGACACAAAATGTTGATACGAGTATGACCACTTATTAGTTGGCACTACGTTATTATATAAGGTTGATTAAATGATAAAGAAGCCCAGTTTTCAATGTAATTTTGCCCACTTAAAGACCTCTTTTTATAGCAAAATCAGTCCCTCTCCAGTGAAATCACCCTCGTTAATTAAGGTGAATAATACATTGGCAAATTTCTTACAAATATCACCTGAATGGTTGAATTCAGAAGAAGGACTCTCCGTACTATCAGGGAATTTGGTATTAGCCAATAGTACACCTGTTGCTGCTGTCTATGCAGGTCATCAATTTGGACAATGGAATCCACAATTGGGTGATGGTAGGGCAGTATTATTAGGTGAAGTAACCGCTCAAGATGGACAACTCTATGATATTCAGCTCAAGGGATCAGGCGTTACACCGTATTCAAGAAGGGGAGATGGACGTTCTCCTTTAGGGCCTGTGTTAAGAGAATATATTGTCAGTGAAGCAATGGCTCAATTAAATATTCCCACGACAAGAAGTTTAATGGCCGTTGCAACAGGCGAAGCCGTTCAACGTGAAAAAATATTACCTGGAGCAATCTTAACTCGAGTGGCAAAAAGTCATATCCGTATTGGCAGCTTTCAGTTTTTTGCGGCACAAAAAGAGAGTCAAGCACTGAAGGAGTTAGCAGATTTTGTAATAGTCAGACATTATCCTGATCTCAAAAAATCTCCCGATCCCTATTTAGCATTATTTCAAGCAATTTTAGAACGACAAGCACAATTAATTGCTCAATGGCAATTGGTGGGTTTTATTCATGGTGTAATGAATACTGATAATATGCTGGTATCAGGCGAAACGATTGACTATGGTCCTTGTGCCTTTATGGATGCTTATGATGTAGAAGCATGTTTTAGTTCTATTGATTATTATGGTCGTTATAAATATTCCAGTCAGCCAGAGATTGCTTTATGGAATTTATCCTGCTTGGCTCAAACGTTTGTACCCTTGTTGAATGATAGTGATGAATTATCACTTAATAAACTTCACGAAGCATTAGATTCTTTTAATGAACACTATGATTATCATTATTTTTTTGGCTTACATCAAAAATTAGGATTGGCAGAAATGACCGAACAAAGCCACAGATTGATTGAGGAGCTTTTGGCATTAATGGCGGAACATAAAACGGATTTTTCATTAACGTTTAGACATCTTACGGACGTACTTGCTGAGATCTGTATGATAGAAAATCATCAAGCCGTTGCCTATCGTTTACCCAGTGCATTTTCTGTATGGATTGTACAATGGCAAGCCTTTATTAAGGCACAAAATTTATCTGCTGAACATGCCTATAAAACGATGCTTTCTGTCAATCCTGCTTTTATTCCACGTAATCATTTAATTGAGGAAGCTATTGTAGAGGCTACTGAACACAATAATTATCAGCCATTTCATCAATTAGTCTCTGTTTTATCAAATCCTTATCAATTTTCAGTAGAAAATAGCCGTTATGCACAAGCACCAAACACTGAGCAATTAGTATTACACACTTTTTGTGGTACATGATGTTATCAGAGACAGTGAATCCAATACTAGGCTTAAAATACGATTAGATGGGAGGTTTTTGATAAGTGGATGGCACTAAAATAGTATCACATAAAAATTGTTTATCATCTTTGTAAGGATAGTCCAGTGTATAGTGTAAACCACGGCTTTCTTTACGTTGTATGGCACTATCGATAATCAATTCAGCCACAATGGCTAAATTTCTTAATTCAATTAAGTCATTATTGATATGATATTGTCGATAATAATCATCAATTTCACGACGCAATAATTTTACTCGTTGTTTTGCTAAGGATAAACGTTTATTTTTACGTACAATACCGACATAATTCCACATAAAAAGACGCAATTCATCCCAGTTATGCGTGACAACGACACCTTCTTCTGAACCTGTTACGCGACTATTATCCCATTGAGGAATATTTTTATGATGCTGGGTATTAGGCAGTTGAGCTAAGATTTTTTTGGCACTCGCCTGAGCAAATACAAGACATTCTAAAAGAGAATTACTCGCCATACGATTGGCACCATGTAACCCTGTAAAAGCGGTTTCACCAAGGGCAAATAAATGTTTTAAATCTGTTTGTCCATCCAAATTGGTCATAATACCCCCACAGGTATAATGAGCTGCTGGAACAACTGGAATAGGTTCACGAGTAATATCAATACCAAACGACAGACAACGCTTATAGATAGTAGGAAAATGCTCTTTAATAAAAGCCTCAGGCTTGTGAGAAATATCAAGATGCACATAATCTGAGCCTGTGCGCTTCATTTCATAATCAATGGCCTGTGCCACAATATCTCGTGGTGCAAGCTCTTCACGCGCATCAAATTTGTGCATAAAAGGCGTGCCATCGGGTAATTTTAATTGGGCACCTTCACCCCGTAGAGCTTCTGATATTAAAAATGACTTAGCCTTAGGATGATAAAGGCAAGTAGGATGAAATTGATTAAATTCCATATTAGCAACACGACATCCGGCACGCCATGCCATGGCAATACCATCTCCGGTCGAACTGTCGGGATTACTGGTGTATAAATAAACTTTACTGGCACCTCCGGTTGCCAGTACCGTAAATTTGGCCGGTACTTCCATAACCTGATTGGTTTGAGTATCTAATAAATAAATACCAACACATTGTTTTGCGTTCTGCGGAGATAATATGAGATCAACGGCAAGATGGTGTTCAAATAATTTGATCTCAGGTTTATTTTTTACCTGAGATAAAAGGCCTTCTGAGAGTGCCTTTCCTGTGGCGTCAGCAGCATGTATTACTCTGCGTCTGCTATGACCGCCTTCACGTGTAAGATGATATTCATCACTATCATCTTCACGGGAAAAATTAACACCCTTATCAATAACCCATTGAATGGCTTCTTTACCGTGTTCAATGGCAAATTTAACGCTATCCTGATGACACAAACCTGCACCGGCATTTAAAGTATCTCTGATATGATGCTCAATTGTATCTTTATCTTCATCTAATACCGCTGCGATTCCGCCCTGAGCATAGAGGGTTGAACCCTCCAGGATTGGACCTTTTGATATAAGTGCTATTTTAGGTTTTTCAGTTAAGCTGGAATCAGATTGAATTTGATCGGCTAATTCAAGCGCTATAGTAAGACCGGCGGCACCTGTACCTATAATGACGGCATCAAAACACTCAGTATTCATAAAATTCTTATTCAAATTAATTTATAGACATTATGCACAATAATATAGACTAAACCTACTGTACTAAAGTGATAAAGGCAGCTTTATTAGACTAGAAGTATTTGACTGTTTTAGTGGGTAATGTGTCAATAAATATAAATTAATAATAGAGTCCAATATCAATGAACTTTTTGTATCTGTTTGTGTCTTAAATCTCATGAAGGGAAACTATTCATTTGTAACCATAATTGAAATTTTAGTGCTTTGTTTATTTAATAAACTATCGAGCGTATAAGGCTATTATTTTCACTGACTATTTTATGTTAGTATTAGTCCGATAATTTATTAATAAACTTCAATGAAGTGATGGTAAACAAATGAGCGATAATCAATCGCAAAATAAAATTGATCTGGAGATAGTAAAAAGGGTACAACGAGGCGATAAAAGTGCATTTGATCTTTTAGTGATAAAATATCAACACAAATTAGCTCAGCTGGTTTTACCCTATGTTCATGACAGAGATGATGTACTGGATGTGGTGCAGGAGTCATTTATTAAAGCGTACAAAGCATTACCAAGATTCAGAGGGGATAGTGCTTTTTACACATGGCTTTATCGAATTGCTATCAATACGTCAAAAAATTATTTAACTGCACAAA
>JAGLFC010000061.1 GCA_023144715.1 Gammaproteobacteria bacterium
ATTTGTTTTTTGATCAAAAATTAGGATTGCTTAATTTAGCACTATTAACCGAAGAACATGAAACTGAATTACTACAACAATTAGCAAAATATCCCGAAGTGCTTAATACTGCTGCAAGTCAGCATGAACCTCATCTTATGGCTCATTATTTGCGTGATTTAGCCAATGCCTTACATACTTATTATAATGCACATCAATTTATTGTGGATGATAACAAAATACGTAATGCTCGTTTGGTATTAATTGTTTCTACTCGTCAAGTGATCAAAAATGGTTTGGCATTATTGGGTGTTTCATCTCCTGATGAAATGTAACTAAGGATATTTGTCATGGTTGTTAAAACACAAAAAAAGAAAAAACAGGGCGCCACTCGTAACCCTCCTCCTAGTACATCAAACTGGTCTTGGGGGCTGATAGGTTTATCATTGGGTTGTTTTATTGCATTGCTTGTGTATTTGGATAAAATTCCAACAATATCTTCTGAAGAAGCAGTCATTAATCAATCCAATAAGCCTGATAATATTTTGCAGCATCAAAAAGAATCACAGGATTTAGAAGATAAAACACCTAAAAAGCATCAATTTGAGTTTTATTCTGTCTTACCTCAACGCAAATTTGAAGTTGAGTATAATAATGAAGATGATATTGATACTGACGTTGATAAAAATATTATTGTTAAAAATAGTGCCGTTCAGACAAGTGATAAGATACCCATTATAGATAATAAAACCACACCCGTTCAGGTAACAACTGAATTCAAAAATCCAGTAGAGATAAGACCTGATACTTATGATAAAAATATGAACAAAACAGATACACGAAAATCAAAAAATTCGTCTCTTTATCAACTACAGGTCGGTGCATTTAATGCACTGTCTAAAGCAAATGCAAGAAAGCTTCAATTAGCCTTTATAGGAATAGAATCTAATATTCAAATGATTAATAATCAAGGAGAAAAAATGTATCGTTTGAGAGTAGGGCCTAGTAGCGATGAACAATATATTAAAAATACACAAAAAAAGCTACAAACAAAGAATATTAGTAGCTTTATACATAAGCTCAATGATGCCTAAATAAAATCAGGAGAGGGTTGTTTATTAAATTTTCCAAATAAAATAGGATTAGTTATCTTGTTTTTGAGGGGGATTGCACCAATAAGCAACATCTTTTTCTGCTGATAAAATTGCTTTTTCACTTTCCTCTTCTGTTAAACGAATATTCTTTTTAAGCTCTTTATCATAGCGAGATAAAAAAGGCGCTTTGTTATATTTTGCTAAACTCGTCTTATATTTTTGACAAAGTTGAGCACGCTCTTGAGCTTTTTTATCATTCTTTTCTTGTTTATTTTCACGGAATGTTTTACTTCCAATGTGCATTTTTTGTGCTGCATCATTACCAGGTCGTGTGGTGTAATTTACGCGTCCTTCTGCATCCACCCATTTATAAATATCAGTACTTTTGGCGACACTTGTGGTGGTAAAAATAGAACTCAATAGAATAGCTAAAATAGAATAAATAAAAAGATGGAATGTCAATTGCATGGTAATGTCTTCTTCTAAAATGATTGATTGTTTTATTATAGCTTTTTTTAGATAATATAAAAATAAAGACGAATCACAAATAATTTATTAAGTTAATTATTTTTCCTTTACTGATCCAAAGAAAACTGAAAAAACGGCACTATGAAAAAAGAGCAAACAATAAGCAACGATATAAAGATACCTAATAAAGACAGGGAAGTCCTCAAAAAACATTTTTCACAGTGTTATTTTTATTTCTATTGATGATAATGAAGTGGTTCAGTTAAGGTTGCTAATGGATGAGATTTTTGGAGAGGAGAATTTTATTGATTGTGTGATTTGGAATAGAAAAAGAGGGAGAGATAATTCAGCAAAATGGTTTAGCAAATCACATGAATATTTATTAGTGTATGCAAAAGCAAAAAATAAGACACGCTGAAAAATTTTTTAATGGCAATGTGAAAATTAAATTTAAAACACAATTTAGTCACAATAAGATGCTTAATTTAATTGAAGAAATATTCATTTAACCAATAAAAAAGCGTCCTAAGACGCTTTTTTATTCAAACCATTAGAGTACCGACTCAGGTTTTATTTGTTGGTAAACTCTGGATAGGCTTCCATACCACATTCAGATAAATCAACACCTTGATATTCATCTTCTTCACTGACACGAATACCCATAATCATTTTAATGATAAACCACACAACAAAACTGGTTGAAAATACCCAGCCAAAGATAGTCGCAGCACCAATTAATTGACCTGTAAAGCTGACATCACCATTGGTTAAAGGCACTAACATCAGACCTAAAAAGCCAACCACACCGTGTACAGAGATAGCACCGACAGGATCATCAATTTTGATTTTATCAAAAGCAAGAATACTAAAGACCACAAGCACGCCAGCTGTCATACCAAATAAAGTGGCTTGCAATGGGCTAGGCGTTGAAGGTTCAGCGGTAATCGCCACTAATCCTGCTAATGCACCGTTGAGTAACATGGTTAAATCTGCTTTACCATATAAGAAACGAGCCACAATAAGAGCTGCAATTGCACCACCAGCGGCTGAAGCATTCGTATTTAAAAAGACCATCGCGACAGAGTTTGCACTGGCAACATCACCGAGTTTAAGGACTGAACCACCATTAAAACCAAACCAACCCATCCATAAAATAAAGGTACCTAACGTGGCTAAAGGTAAGTTTGCACCGGGAATGGCCTTAATTTCACCATTTTTACCATATTTTCCTTTACGAGCACCGAGTAATAAAACACCCGCTAATGCTGCTGAAGCACCTGCCATGTGAACAATACCAGAACCTGCAAAGTCAGAGAAACCTAAGTCACCTAGGTTATATAAACCAAAGACATCCGCACCATTCCAAGTCCATGCACCTTCCATAGGATAAATAATCGCGGTCATAAAGACAGTAAATAATAAGAAAGACCATAATTTCATACGTTCAGCGACGGCACCCGAAACAATCGACATGGCGGTTGCAACAAAGACGACTTGAAAGAAGAAGTCTGAAGCACCTGAATAAATAGCACCACCACCAATACCGTCTTCTCTAGCACCAAATTCAGTTAATTTATCGGTTACATAACCATCACCCACTACTAAATCAGTGAGGAACATACTACCGCCATACATAATGTCATAGCCTACAATCATATACATGATACATGAGATGGCAAATAGAGCGACATTTTTAGTTAAAATTTCAGCGGTATTTTTAGTTCTTACTAAGCCTGCTTCTAACATTGAGAAACCAGCTGCCATCCACATCACTAATGCACCACACATCAGAAAATAAAAGGTATCTAATGCGTATTGCAAATGATAAATATTTTGTTCTAATAATAAATTGTCCACGAATTAATCTCCTAAAATTGAACGTATATAACTATCAGTTTACAGTGCTTCTTTTCCACTTTCTGAAGTACGAATACGGATAGTTTGCTCAATAGATGAGACAAAAATCTTACCATCACCAATTTTACCTGTGTGTGCCGCACCACGAATGGCTTCAATCACCTGATCGAGTACTTCAGAAGCCACCGCAATTTCAAGTTTAACTTTAGGTAAAAAATCAACCACATATTCAGCACCACGATACAGCTCAGTATGTCCTTTTTGACGACCAAAGCCTTTTACTTCAGTGACAGTCATTCCATGAATACCAATATCAGAAAGGGCTTCACGAACATCATCTAATTTAAAAGGTTTAACAATAGCAGTAACAAGTTTCATTAGTTTAACTCCAAATTTATATGGGAATAAGGTAAATATTGCTTGATCATAAGTTTAGCAAAACTTATGCCAATAAATAGGTAATAGTTATTTTTATAATAATTAAATAGTATTTTATGTATGCACTCAGACTTATTAATAGTGAACTGCACTACAATAGAAAAAAAAGATATTAACGCACTAAAATAGTGCATACAATACAATCCGTGTATCTGTTACTGGTAAAGCGATAAAAAAATGATAAACTAGATAAGATTATCATAATAATATGATGATGATATTGAGACTTTTAACTTATGAATAAACATTTTTTTGATAATGTTACGGGTAAAATCAGTGCCATTTTGCCCCCTATCCCGAGTGGCTTAAAAAATGAATTTGAACAATCGGTTCAAAGTATTTTACATAATGCGTTTGATAAAATGGATTTAGTTACCCGAGAAGATTTTGAAATTCAAGCAGCTGTCTTACAAAAGACCCGAATTAAACTGGAACAACTCGAAAAAAAACTCACTGAATTTGAAGAAAAGTTGGATGTAAAATAAACTTACGTATAATTTTAAAAGGAAATTAAAATGTCACTCTCTATTCTTTATAGCCGTGCAGGTGGTTTGCAAGCCCCTTTGGTTACAGTTGAAGTATTACTCACCAATGGTTTGCCTGCTTTAAGTATTGTTGGATTGCCCGAAACCGCTGTTAAAGAAAGTAAAGATAGAGTACGTGGGGCTATTATTAATAGCCAGTTTGAATTTCCTGTACGTCGTATCACAATCAATCTTGCTCCTGCTGATTTACCCAAGGAAGGAGGGCGTTTTGATCTTGCCATTGCACTGGGGATTCTTCTTTCAGCAAAACAATTAGTGCTACCAAAAAATACAGAAAATGAATGTCATCTGTTGATGGAACACTATGAATTTGTGGGTGAATTGGCTTTGAGTGGTCAATTACGTTCTGTTAAAGGTATATTACCTATTGCAATTCAGGCACATAAAAACCAACGTACTTTAATTGTGCCAGAAGAAAATGGCTTAGAAGCGTCTTTGATTAAAGGCTTGCAAGTATATACGGCAAGAAACCTTTTAGAGGTGTGTGCTTTTTTAAAAGGTGAACAATCCTTAATCAAACCCTGTATAGATACTCCAATTAATTCTTCTAATTATACTATGTGTCTGTCTGATATAAGAGGTCAACAATACGCTAAACGAGCATTAGAAATTGCCGCCGCTGGACAGCATAGCCTATTAATGAAAGGGCCTCCAGGTACTGGAAAAACCATGTTAGCCAGTCGGTTAGTGACCATTTTACCTGAGATGTCTGATGAAGAAGCAGAACAAGTGGCCGCTATTCGTTCCGTCTGTGGTGAAACAGTGGATGTTCATAATTGGGCAAAACGTAGCTTTAGAGTCCCTCATCATACCGCATCAGGAATTGCCTTAGTGGGAGGTGGCAGTTATCCAAAACCCGGTGAGATCAGTTTGGCTCATCATGGCGTCTTATTTATGGATGAACTGCCTGAGTTTAGTCAAAAGGTGTTGGAAGTATTAAGACAGCCCTTAGAATCAGGGAAAATAGCGATTTCACGAGTGGCTCAACAAGTAGAATTTCCTGC
>JAGLFC010000062.1 GCA_023144715.1 Gammaproteobacteria bacterium
CGTTGTACCAGTGAACAAGTACAGCGTTATCAAAATAAATTATCAGGTCCTTTTTTAGATCGAATTGATATGCACATTGAAGTCCCAGCTTTATTACAAGGCGACTTACAGAAAAGCAGTGATCACATAGAAACAAGCTCTGTAGTAAAAGAACGGGTCGTTAAAGCACAACAACGCCAAATAAAAAGAAGAAAGTATTGTAATGCCCATTTAAGCAACAAAGAAATAGAACAGGATTGTGTGTTATCAACAGAGAATCAAAAAGTGCTGAATAAAACAATGGATAAAATGCACTTATCCGCACGAGCTTATCACCGCATACTCAAATTGTCCCGAACCATTGCTGATCTTGAGGGTAGTGAATGGATACAATTACATCATTTAACCGAGTCTATTGCCTATCGAAAAATTGATTATTTTCAATAAAATATTATTTTTTTAAAGGCTTTTTTTGAATTGTTTTTAAAAAACAAAGTTATTGTTAAAAGTAGAATTTTTAACGATTTTAGTGACTAATTTGTGATAAATATCAGCTAGATTAGCAAATAATTAAATAGTTCTTGATGTTTCCTGATTCTTCACAGAAAATGTGGCAAATTTTTTCGTTATTGGATTAAGAATCATAACATTCTTCAAGGTAATAACCCTTTATTATTAAGGTTTAATAAAGGCTAAAAATCAATCTTTAAGTGTGTGTTTTTGTCTTACTTGGGGTGGGTTCATGTCTTATATTTGGGAGTTAAATAAATGAGTGCAGATGCTGTAAATAAAAGCAAACGTCGCCTTCTTGTTGCCGCCACGTCTGTGGTGGGTGCTGTGGGTGCGGGTTTTGTGGCTGTACCTTTCATCAAATCGTGGAATCCAAGTGCCAAAGCGTTGGCGGCTGGAGCTCCTGTACTTGCTGATATTAGCAAGCTTGAAGAAGGGCAAATGATCACTGTAGAATGGCGTGGTA
The DNA here is from genome assembly GCA_023144715.1 of Gammaproteobacteria bacterium. Taxonomy (GTDB): domain Bacteria; phylum Pseudomonadota; class Gammaproteobacteria; order GRL18; family GRL18; genus GRL18. The sequence continues at coordinate 956 of JAGLFC010000062.1, forward strand.
AGCCAGTTTATATTTTAAAAAGAACGGATGAAAATTTAAAAGTATTGGCATCCGATGTTGATATGTTAGCAGATATTAATTCTGACGCATCTAAACAACCTGATTATTGTAAAAATATCGCACGTTCTTATGATGCACATACAAAAATATCTGTGATGGAAGGTGTGTGTACTCATCTTGGTTGTGCACCTAAATATGTACCTGATCTGAACAATCCTTTTGCTGGTTCATTAGGCAGTGATTGGAAAGGTGGTTTCTTTTGTCCTTGTCATGGTTCAATTTATGACTTGTCAGGTCGTGTCTATAAATCAATGCCTGCACCAACCAACTTACCTGTACCGCCTTATATGTTTAATAGTGATACAGTGATTTTGATCGGTCAAGACGGGAGTAACGCATAATGGAACAAAAATCCAATGGTTTAATGGGGTGGATTGATGCTCGTTTCCCTGCGACAAAAATGTGGGAAGATCATCTTTCCAAGTACTATGCACCAAAGAATTTTAACTTCTGGTATTTTTTTGGTTCACTTGCGATTATGGTCTTAGTGATCCAGATACTGTCGGGTGTTTTCCTTGCAATGTTTTATAAGCCTGATACAGCAATGGCATTTCAATCGGTTGAAATGGGCATTATGCGTGATGTTGAATGGGGTTGGCTGATCCGCTATTTCCATTCTACAGGTGCTTCTGCATTCTTTATTGTGGTCTATATGCACATGTTCCGTGGTTTGATTTATGGTTCTTACAAAAAACCACGTGAATTAGTGTGGATTTTTGGTGTGCTTATCTTTTTAGCATTGATGGCAGAAGGTTTTATGGGCTATTTATTGCCTTGGGGTCAAATGTCATTCTGGGGTGCTCAGGTTATTATTAACTTAGTCAGTGCCATTCCTTTTGTCGGTGAAGATTTAGGTATCTGGGTGCGTGGTGACTTCGTTATTGGCGATGCTACTTTAAATCGTTTTTTCTCTTTACATATTGTTGCAATTCCTCTGATCTTAATTGGTTTAATTGTGGCACATATTATTGCTTTACATGAAGTGGGTTCTAATAATCCAGACGGTGTTGAAATCAAGAAAAATAAAGATGAAAATGGCATTCCTAAAGATGGCATTCCATTCCACCCTTACTATTCAGTCAAAGATATTGTTGGTGTGATTGTCTTTTTAATGTTCTTCTCTATTGTGGTCTTCTTTATGCCTGAAATGTTTGGCTACTTCTTAGAACATGCTAATTTTGAACCAGCAAATCCTTTGAAAACACCAGAACATATTGCACCTGTTTGGTATTTTACACCTTACTATTCTGTTTTACGTGCGGTACCAAGTATTGCAGGATCTGCCTTCCCCGGTGTTATAGCGATGGGTGCTGCTATTGTAATTTTATTCTTCTTACCTTGGTTGGATCGTAATCCTGTTAAATCTATTCGTTACCGTTCAGATTGGTACAAAGGTTTAGTGGCTTTATTTGTTATTACCTTTATTATCTTAGGTGTTTTAGGTACTTTAGCACCGACAGATGGTCGTACTTTACTGGCACAAATTTGTACTATTTACTATTTTGCATTCTTCTTGTTAATGCCTTTTTACACGAAGTTTGAAAAGAATAAACCAGTTCCAGACAGGGTGACAATGTAATGAAGACTTTTTATAAGAAGAGAATCCTAGTATCGCTATTCGCAATAATGGCAATGATCAGTACAACATTAGTCATGGCGGGCGGTGGTGGTTTTCCCACTTCTCCTGCCAATACCAATGTTGATGATATGGAATCACTACAACGTGGTGCAAAAGTATTTTCTGAATACTGTTTGAGTTGTCACTCCGCTAAATTTGTACGTTTTAATCGTGTTGCGACTGATTTAGGTATGAGTGAGTCCGATGTCATGGATAACTTAAATAACCTTGGGGTTAAATTTGGTAGTACTATGACGGCGGTGATGACAAAAGAATATGCTAAAGAAGCCTTTGGTGCGGAGCCACCTGATTTATCATTAGTCGCACGTTCAAGAGGTGCTGATTGGCTGTATACTTATTTGACAGGTTTTTATACTGATGAAACAAAGACAACAGGTCATAATAATGTTATCTTTAAAGATGTTGGTATGCCTAATGTTTTTTGGAAACAAGAAGGTATTAAAAAGGCTGTTTATGAAGAACATGATGGTCATCAGGTACTTGTAGGTACTGAAATAGTTGAAAAAGGCAGTATGCCAGCAGAAGAGTTTGATACAATGATCCGTGATTTGGTCAACTTTTTGCAATATATTGGTGAGCCTAATCAAAGCTATCGTAAGTCTTTAGGTTATGGTGTACTTATCTTTCTAGCCATATTCTTTGGTTTTGCCTATGCAATGAAGAAAGATTATTGGAAAGATGTTCATTAAAATACAAACGATGATTCAATAATCGTTATTATGTAATTGCTTATAAGGCAATGTATTAAGAGGGGGCATTTATGCCCCCTGTTTGCGTTTATGATTTCCCTATGGAGGAGCTATATGACCCAACTTGCTAACAGACGATCAATCATGACCCTATTTTCTGATGGAAATGATCTGTTGAGTCATCGGGTAAGAATGGTTCTGGCTGAAAAAGGTATTAACCATGAAATTGTTAATATCGATCCAGAAAATTTACCCGATGAGTTAATTGAATTTAACCCTTATAATTGTGCACCTACCTTGGTGGATCGTGACTTAGTATTATATGATTCTCAATTAATTATGGAATATTTGGATGAACGTTTTCCTCACCCACCTTTAATGCCTGTTGATCCCGTTAACCGTGCAAAATTAAAAATGTTATTAATTAGAATAAAAAATGACTGGGATCCTCTTGTTGAAAAACTTATTGGTAAGACTGATAAGCAGGGTGTTAAACAGAGAAAACAGTTGCGTGAAAGCCTTACCGCAATTGCTCCTGTATTTGAACAAACACCCTATTTTATGTCAGAAGAATTTACTTTAGTCGATTGTGCTTTAGCACCTCTTTTATGGCGTTTAAATGAAATGTGTGTTGAACTGCCTGA
>JAGLFC010000063.1 GCA_023144715.1 Gammaproteobacteria bacterium
TTATGGTAAAATGCACTGATCTTATTGCTTATTGTGATCATTATTTAACAGCCGATTTATTTAATGATTATTGTCCCAATGGCTTACAAGTTGAAGGGAAAGAAGAGATTCATACAATTGTTTCTGGCGTTACTGCGAGCCAAGTTCTTATTGATGCTGCGATCAATAAAAAAGCTGATCTTTTATTGGTACATCATGGTTTTTTTTGGAAAGGTGAAAGTTCGGTTATAACGGGCATTAAAAAGCATCGTCTACACAGTTTATTAATGAATGATATTAATTTAGTTGCCTATCATTTACCTTTAGATGCTCATAAAATTATCGGTAATAATGTTTTATTAGCACATAAATTAGGTATTGAGATTAAAGAATATTTTTCTAACAATGATATTGCACTATTAGGTGAAATTGAAACACACACAGGAAAGCAATTTAAACAGCTGATCACTCAAATATTAGATCGTGAACCAGTGCATATTGAAGTCAATAGACCTATTAAACGTATTGCTTTATGTACAGGAGCGGCACAAGGTTATATTGATCAGGCCATTCAACAAGGTGCTGATGCGTTTATAAGTGGTGAAATTTCAGAAAGTACTTGGCATATTGCAAAAGAAAATAATATTCATTATTTTGCGGCAGGACATCATGCGACTGAAAAATATGGCGTACAAGCTTTAGGTGAACATTTAGCATCGCAATTTTCTTTACAACATACATTCATTGATATTTACAATCCTATTTAACAATGAGGTAATAAACACAGTACAGATTATATTTTAAATCACTGAACAAGATCATTGAGTGATTTTAGACTCACACTTCTCAATAATAAAACACTTTAATTTTAAATAATATCTTTGGAGTAATACAGCCCTATGACGCCACAAAAACACATTGCAAAAGCCTCCTTTATTGATTACTTAAAAACTTGGCCACTTTTTCTATTACCGCAACATTTTTTATCTTCATTAATTCACCGTTTTATGCGCATTAAACAGACAGGATTTAAAAATTTACAAATAAACCAATTTATAACACTTTTTAATGTAAATATGAGTGAAGCAAAAAAACAAAATAGTGCTGATTTTATTGATTTTAATCACTTTTTTACGCGTGCATTAAAGCCTGAGGCACGTATTGATCACAGCCAAGAAAATGAGCTGTGTTGTCCTGTTGATGGTGCTATCAGTGAGCTAGGAGATATAAAAGATGAACAGCTTATTCAAGCCAAAGGACATTATTTTAGTGTACATGATCTGTTAGGGGGTGATACACAATTAGCAAAAACATTTTATAATGGAAAATTTGCCACTATTTATCTCTCTCCTCGAGATTATCATCGTATTCATATGCCAATCAAGGGTGAACTCACACAAATGATTCATGTTCCGGGTGATCTATTTGGTGTGAATAAAGCTTCTGTAAAAACAATTCCTAATTTATTTGCACGTAATGAACGTGTCATTTCTCTATTTAAGACCTCTGTGGGTACAATGGCAATGATTCAGGTGGGTGCTATCTTTGTTTCTAGCATTGAAACGATTTGGCATGGTGTGGTGACACCACCACGTTCTAAAAAAATACAAAATTGGCAATATAAAGACCAAGTTGCTTTACACAAAGCACAAGAAATGGGTCGTTTTAATATGGGATCAACAGTCATACTATTATTTACTGAAAACAGTATTGAATGGAATGCTGAATTATATGCAGAAAAACCTGTACAAATGGGGCAATTATTAGCCACTATTTCTCATTCTTAGAGTCAACTAATAATAATTTAAACACATCCCCAAATGAGTAAAGGTTTTTAAGATCATATTTTACCTAACTTTCTAACCACAAAAACAATTAACTTGAACATCCTTATAAAGATCATAATCAGGATCTTGAGGGGTGACTTCAATCCACCATTCTGAACCAGAATTGTAAGTGGGTTGTTCTATCACTTCAGCTTCATTTGCTTGTACAGATGCTGACACAATAAGTAATAATGCAATAAATATAATAAGATTTTTCATAATAAACTCCTAAACTGAATATTGAGTAAGTGTTAAGTATATTAGCAAATACTAATAGTTGTGTCAAGGGTTAATAATATTATTATAGGTATAAACCCTAATACTACTACCTAGATCACGTAGCAATAATACTATGAATGACTTTTGATACTACGCCCATAAATAAATTGGAAACCAATAATGATACATAGCCTATTTAAAACCATACTGATTTTTATTATTCTTTTCACTCTAAGTGCTTGTATGGATAAACCCATGAAAAAATTAAAAATAGGGATTTCTCCCTGGCCAGGGTATGAACCATTAATGTTGGGCTTAGAGAAAAATCTCTATGGTGATTTAGACCTGCGCATCATACGTTTTGCTACCCCATCTGAATCGTTTAAAGCACTGAGAGATGGTGCCATTGATATGGCAGCCTTTACGATTGATGAGGCGTTTCATTATGTGAATGAAGATGAGGAAATGCCCTCAGTGCTATTAATTCTAGATATTTCTTATGGTGGTGATGCCATTGTGGCTCATCCGAAGATTAAAAGTCTTTCCGATCTAAAAGGAAAACGGGTAGGAGTAGAAGAAAGTGCTTTAGGAGATTATATGATTAATCGTGCTTTGGATTTTACCAATAATGTGATGATCAAGGATATTAGCCTCTTAAATTTTGAAATGGGCAAACAAGTTCAGGCGTATATTGAAAATAAAGCCGATGCCTTTGTGACCTATGAACCTTTTAAAACCGCTCTTTTAAAAGAAGGAGCACATGTTATTTTTGATAGTAAACAAATCCCGAATGAAATTATTGATGTATTAGTGACTAATCAAAAAGATATAGACAGTAAAAAAGAAGTATTTAAACAATTAATCAATGGCTGGTTTTTAAGCCTAGAATATATAAAAAAACATCCTCAAGAATCTATGAAAATAATGGCTTCTTATGAAAATATAAGTGTGGAGAGTTTTACGAATGCTTACAACGATTTAATTATTCCCTCACGTCAAGATAATATGAATATGTTAAAAACAGATGGGATATTAAAACAACCTATGGATAGACTTTATCAGTTAATGAAAGCCAAGGGAACTATGGATAAAGAGATTGATATTAATGCTTTGCTTAATAATATTTTGGTGAAAGAAAAATAATGATGCTTATTAATGTACCTTTAAAATATTTAATTCCAATTATCAGCCTAAGCATTGGCATTCTTTTATCTGTGTTATATTCATGGAACAATGCTTCTCAACGATTTGAACAGGTCAAAAAGGATGAGCTTAATAAAAGCCGTATTATTGGTAGTCGAATAGCGAATGAAATAGAAAAAAAACAACTGTATCAACATAATAACCGAGGAGAATTAACTCGATTGATTTCCTACTATGTTGTGGATAATTTAAGTGACGTTGAAATTATAGATAAAAACAATCATTTAGTGTTTAAAACCCCCCCTATTGGTCAACGAATTTTTTTGACAAGACCCTATCAAAAAAAACAAGTGTTAGACAATCTTAAAATCAATCGTATCGTACATCAGTTTTATCTGACTAACTTTAATCATAAAAATATATTTTTTGAAGATTCAAACCATATTATTCATCTTTTTTTGCCCATAAAAATGTCCGCTCAAACAGACAATATTTTATCTCGTCATCAGGGTGCTTTATTTTTATCGTTTGATATTTCCGATCAATACCATGATGTGAAGCATTTAGTGTTTACATCCTCTATCAAATTTATATTCATAATGGCATTAATTACATTTGTACTTTATTTATTAATTTATTATTTGGTGATTAAAAAATTAATTTTATTAGATAATACGGCTCAAAAAATTAAAAATGGCGATTATTCTATACGTATGAAGGTTTCAGGGAATAATGAAATTTCTGCTGTAATGAGTACCCTTAACTCAATGGCATCACAAATTGAACAACACCATAAAAAAATGCAGGATACCGTTAAAGAGGCAGTAGAAGAAAAAGATAAACAGCAAAATATTTTATTGATGCAATCTCGTTTTGCAGCGATGGGAGAAATGATTGGTAATATTGCTCATCAGTGGCGTCAACCTCTGAATGCTTTAAGTCTGGTTATCGGTAATATTGCAGATGCTCAACGTTTTAACAAACTGGATGAGAGTTTTATAAAAAAATCGACTACAAAATCTTATAAATTGATTAATAAAATGTCAACGACTATTGATGATTTTAGAAACTTTTTTGAGCCTGATAAAATTAAAACAGATTTTAATATTAATACCACAGTAAACGATACTCTATTATTATTAGATGAAACCTTTAAATATCACCAAATTAACATCGAAAAGAAATTAGTAGAAGATACTATAAATATTCATAGTTATGCGAATGAATTTTCGCATGTTGTTTTGAATCTTTTAAACAATTCAAAGGATGCCTTATTAACCAAGCAGATCGCTTATCCAAAAATTATCATTGATTGTTATGATAAAAATAATGCAGTGTTTTTATCAATAAAAGATAATGCAGGTGGTATCGACAGTGATATTATTGATAAAATATTTGAACCTTATTTTACCACTAAAGATCAAGGTCAAGGAACAGGAATTGGACTGTATATGTCAAAAATAATTATTGAAGAACACATGGATGGAGAAATTATAGTTGAAAATACCAGTGATGGCGTACAATTTATAGTGTCATTACCCTTGGCTTCATCTTTAGCCACAGATATAAACAAGGAACTTTAAATTTATGACTAGTTTTTCAACACTCAGTATTTTATATGTAGAAGATGAAGAAGATATTTTAGAAGAAGTAGAAATCTTTCTTGAATTACGTTTTAACAAAGTCTTTACTGCCAGAAATGGGTATGAAGGTTTAGAAGCATTTGAAAAAAATCATCCCGATATTATTCTTACTGATGTCATTATGCCTAAAATGGATGGTTTGCAAATGAGCGAGCAGATCAAAAAGATTGATAATACAATCCCTATTATATTAATGACAGCCTTAAATAATATTGATTCGATGACTCATGCCATTAATATAGGAATAGATGGTTATATAGGAAAACCTGTCAATTTGCTTAAAATGGAGCAAATTCTGGAAGATAAAGCCGCTTCTTTGCTAAAAATACAATCTCTTCAAGAAGAGTTATATCTTTATCGTTTAATGGTCGAAAATACCGCTGATCCAATGTTTTTAATTGATAGTGAAAGTTCACAAATGATGTTTGTGAATGCAGCAGCCATTAAGCATTATGGTGCATCAAAAGAAGAAATTTTAACTTGGTGTATTCCTGACTGGGATCCACATTTTTCAAATGATGATTTGGCACAACATTTAGAAATAATAAAAAATAATCCTGGAATGATTATTGAAACTGAACATAAAGTGAAAGGAGGAGAATTAGTACCCGTTGAATTATCACTTAATCTCATCACTTATAAAGGTAAACTTTGTCAATTTGGTTTTATTAATGACATCAGTGAGCGTAAAAAAAATGAACAGAATTTAGTAGAAAAAATAAAGGAACTCAATTTTCAAAAATTTTCACTCGATCAACATGCAATAGTTAGTATTGCCAATAGCACAGGCTTTATAACCCATGTCAATGATAAGTTCTGTTATTTGAGTGGTTATACTAAAGAGGAATTATTAGGTAAAAATCATCGCCTATTAAATTCAGGAGAACACCCCAAAGAATTTTTTATTGATCTATGGCAGACCATTAGTCGTGGTCAAGTCTGGCATGGCATTATAAAAAATATTACTAAGGAGGGTCTTTATTATTGGGTCGATGCCACGATTGTTCCATTTATGGATGATAATAAGACACCTTTTCAATATATTGCTATTCGCACTGATATTACTCAACGTATAAAATATGAAGAAGAATTACGATTAGAAAAAATTAAAGCAGAAAAAGCACAAAAAATAGCCGATAAAGCCAATCAGGCTAAATCTGAGTTTCTTTCATCAATGAGCCATGAGTTGCGTACCCCATTGAATGCCATTTTGGGTTTTGCTCAGGTGCTTGATTTTAATCCTAATGAATCACTGACACTCAGCCAGAAAGAACAAGTTAATTATATTAGTGAGGGAGGAAAACATTTACTGACTTTAATCAATGATATTCTTAATTTGGCAAAAATTGAATCAGGTCAATTAAAATTGTCAATGGACACTATCTCATTGACTAAAATAATTGAAGAATGTCTCATTTTTATTAAAGAAATGGCGGATAAGCGAGGCATCAGCTTTTCTATTGATGAAACTCAACAATTCAATGTTTATGCGGATTACATGCGTCTTAAACAGGTACTACTTAACTTGTTGTCCAATGCCATTAAATACAATCAGGAAAATGGTCGTATCTCTATTGAGCTAAAGCAACAGGATGAATATATCTATATAGGCGTGATTGATACAGGGCATGGAATCGCTCAAGACAAACAAAGTCAATTATTTAAACCCTTTAGTCGATTAGGTGCTGAAAATTCATCCATTGAAGGCACAGGTATTGGTCTAGTGGTTAGCAAAGAGATGGTTCAACAGATGGGAGGTACTATTGGTATGCAAAGTACCGTAGGCAAAGGTTCTACTTTCTGGATAAAATTAAAACAGCCTCGTGTTACCAATAATGAACAAGGTTTTAGCTCAAATGATATGGCTCATATTGAGCCAAATAACACTCTCAATAATATCAGCGGTACATTACTATATGTAGAAGATAATCTTCAAAATATAAAATTAATGGAAGTCTTTACCTCTTATATCAAGGGGCTGACACTTATCATTGCAAAAACTGGAGAGGAAGGTTTTGAATTAGCAAATAGCCTCAAACCCGATATGATTATACTGGATATTAATTTGCCTGAAATGAGTGGTATTGATGTATTGAATTTACTGAAATCCAATGAAGCTACCTGTAAGATCCCTACTTATGCACTGAGTGCGGCAGCAACAAAGGAGGATATTGAAAAGGGAAGACAGGCTGGTTTTTTAAACTATTTAACAAAACCTCTACAAATTAATGAATTAATAGCGATTATACAATCAGTATTGGGGGATAGGATGTAGTAATTGGATTTGATGGGTCGAGAGAGAAAAATTCAAACTTTCGACCCCCCAGCACCTAATACTGTTTTATACCCATTTCACCCCATAACAAAACATAACTTAAAGCCTTTCTATAATTGTCTTTAAGTTGATTGTTACAGCCTGTTATATAACAAGCCATAATATTAAAATACAGTTAAAAGGTAGCCCCAGAGTAGCCCCATAGAGGTTAAATAAAACGTTATGGAAAAATTGAATAAATTTACTAATGCAAAAGTCAAAAACATAAAGCCACAAAATAAAAGAATTGAGTACACGGAAGGTAAAGGGTTTATATAGTAATGTGGTTTTACTGAAACAAGCATAAGGAAAAAATAATGTTAGTCACCTTTGATACTCAAGAAGTCGTAAATGAACTCAAAAATCATGGTTTGACTGATGAACAAGCAAAAGTATTAACCAAAATACAAAAACAGGTTATTAATGAGTCTATAGACAATAGTTTAGCTAGTAAGGGAGATATTCAGGAGGCAAAAACAGAATTAAAAGAGGACATTCAGACTTTTTATAATAATCAAAAAATAGAAAATGAGTTAATTAAATCACGGTTAGCACTTGTTGAAAAAACACAATGGATCATTATTGCTGGCGTATTTGCCTTAGTGTTTAAATCATTTATTTTGTGAGGTAATAAGATGAAACCAGAAGATAGCAAAATGTAGCTTAACTGAGGTGTCCAGAAAACCTTGACCACGTCACTCTTGTGATGCTTATATATTGGAACAAGAAGATAAGCAGGACAAAGAGCTTACCGCTAGTTTTATCAAACGATTGGATAAGATTCAGATTGGTAAAATATCCGATATGAACAAAATATGTAAATTAATGGGGCTAATCTTACACCTGAAAGAAAATGAACAGATTAGTGAACAAGAAAGAAAAAGTGCTTTTGTTTTAATTGGTCGAGTCATGCAGAAAATTTAAAAAGATTATTCTACCCTCTTGAATGGATAAAATAGGTAGGATTTTCCTTATCTTTTATTCTGATTATCTTTGAATTTGATAAAAAACCTTCTCAAAAGTGGCCCCAGAGCAATATATTAATATTTGATTAATTTTACAATCTTCTGAAAGTGTTGATATAATTGGTCGGGACAGAAAGATTCGAACTTTCGACCCCCAGCACCCCATGCTGGTGCGCTACCAGGCTGCGCTATGCCCCGACTAAAGAAGAATATTTGGAATCAAACATTCTATCAAGATGCACATTATAATCATAGCCTAGTGCTATATCAAGAATTATTTTCGTAAGTTGGTCAACAATAATTGCTACATTTTGAAAAATAGTTTATAAAAGAGTTTTTAATATAAACTATATAAAGGTAGTGAGAACTCTATGACAATTAAACAAGATCAAATTGTAGGCATTAAATACACTGCAAAAGCAAATAATGAGGTGATTGATAACAATATGGAAGAAGAAGCCCCTTTGTTTTTTATGTATGGGCGTGCACAAATGATGCCGGGGCTTGAAACTCGTATTGCAGAGATGAATATGGGTGATTCTGCTGAGTTTGAAATACCCACAGAAGAAGCTTATGGTGCTCATAATCCCGAGGCCATTCAATCCGTTCCTAAAGAACATTTAGCACATATTGATTTGCATGAAGGACTGGTTTTACAAGGACAAGGTGAACAGGGTGAGCCTGTTATGGTAGTGGTAAAAGAAATTAATGATGATACAGTCCTCATGGATCATAATCATCCGATGGCTGGGCAAGATATTAGTTTTTCTGTTACTATTGATAGCATTCGTGATCCGAGTGACGAAGAAGTACAACAAGGTGTTGCTGCTGAAAATCAACATCATCACGATCATAATCATGGTGAAGGTGGATGCTGTGGCGGTGGTCATGGTGATGCAGGTGATGAAAGTGGTTGTGGATGTCATTAACCCTATATAATCATAATGCTTGATACAATAAAAACGATTGAAACCCCTGAAGGGGTAGAACTTAAATTAACCTGCGTGAGTTTTTTTGCTCGTGGATGTGCATGGTTCTTGGATACCGCTTTTCAGGTGATAATTGTGGTGATTATTATTATTATATTGGTGCTTAATTTTAATAATGTTGGCAAGGGCTTATTCCTTATTATATTATTTGCTTTAAATTGGTTTTATCCCATTTTTTTTGAACTCTATAATCAAGGACAAACACCCGGTCAAGCAGTTATGAATATACAGGTATTATCAATTGATGGCACTTTAGTGAATTGGAAAGCTTCATTTATTAGAAACTTATTAAGAACCGTTGATTTTTTACCTTTTTTTTATATTTTGGGTATTATTAGTATATTATTGAATAAAAACTTTCAACGTTTGGGTGACATAGTGGCTAATACTATTGTTGTGTATAAATGGGAATTAGACGATCACATCGACATTAAAAAAGTGGATAGTATTGCACCTGCGATGACATTAAATGCCATAGAACAGCAGATGATTTTGAACTATGCTGAACGTTTCAATGATTTTTCAGCAGAACGAGCAGAAGAACTTGCCTTATTAGCAAAGCCACTGATTACACCAAGTGTACAAAAAGCATTTGAAAGACAGTCATCTAATGAAAAATATCCAGCCAGTAAACATTTATTAGCCATTGCTAACTATCTAATGGGACATAAATGAATCAAGCTCAATTTATTGCTCAACATGAACAGCAATGGCTTATTTTGGAAGCATTAATTCGTCCTATGCTTATTCAGCCCAATGATTTTTTTCAAGAAAAAATTAGGGCATTAGAACCGAAATTAATTCAGGATGCTGATTTTTCTTCTTTATATCGTAAAGTTTGCCAACATCTATCATTAGCACAATCCAGATATTATAGCCCTTATTTAATCAAACGTTTAAGCCTCTTAGTGGAACAGGCACATCAGGTGTTTTATAATTTTGAGCAGACTTATGCTAAGAATAATGTGTTTAATGCTGTATGGATATTTTTTAGTCAAACATTTCCGCAAACAGTACGCAATGAGATCAAGTGGTTATGGCTTTCATCACTCTTTTTTTTCCTACCTTTATTTTTCATGATTTTTATTATTCAAATATGGCCAGAATTTGTCTTTCGTATTATTAACCCTACAATTGTGCAAAGCATAGAAGAAATGTATGATCCTCAGTTAACTCATATTGGTCGTGAACGAGAAGCAGGCTCTGATATCATGATGTTTGGTTTTTATATTTTCAATAATACAAGCATTGGTTTTCGCACCTTTGCAACAGGACTATTTTTAGGTGTCGGGAGTATTTTTACATTATTGTTTAATGGCTTATATATTGGTGCAATTGCAGGACATTTGACTTCTATAGGCTATAGTAGTACGTTTTGGTCATTTGTGTCTGGACATAGTGCTATAGAATTAACAGCGATTGCTTTGAGTGGTGCGGCAGGTTTAAAAATGGGTTTTTCACTCTTAATACCAGGACGTAAAAGTCGTTATCAGTCATTATTAGATGCGGCTAAAATCAGTGTTAAAATAATGGTAGGTGCAATGTTTATGTTTTTTATTGCTGCCTTTATTGAGGCATTTTGGTCTTCTTCAAAAATGATTCCTATTTATATTAAATATATTGTGGGTATCAGCCTATGGATTTTGATGTGTTTATACTTTATTTCTGTAGGACATACTCGAAATAAAGCTTCTAATGAAACTTGAACAGTTAACCTTAGAAATTAGACCAAGAAATCCATGGGAAGTAATGGATCTTGCAGTGCGTTTGGTTATGTCTCATAAGGCTTTATTAGTAACTACTTGGATGGTGATTATTTTTCCTATATTGGTCATTATTAATCTAGTGTTATTAAAGGAGCATCCTCTTTTGGCATTTGTATTGATTTGGTTTTTGAAACCACTTTATGATCGTCTTCTCTTATTTGTGTTGTCTCGTGTGATCTTTTCAGAAAAAACAACATTGCAAGATGTTTTGAATGCAGTGCCTCGCTTATTCAATACCAGTCTATTTTCTTCTTTAACGTTTTATAGATTCGATGTTAGGCGTGCCTTTGTTTTACCAGTGCGACAATTAGAAGGATTAACAGGTCAATCTCAAAAAGAACGTATTCATGTATTACAAAAATCTGATAATAAGGAAGATACATTTTTTATACTCTGTTTTCATTTAGAAGTCCTCCTTTCTTATGGATTCATTGCGTTATTACTAATAATGCTACCCAAAGATATTGCTATACAAGGAGCAGAGTCTATTTTTTTCAATGAAGAACCCACTTTATTATTCAATAGCATATTAATGTGTGGATATATTATCAGCCTTATATTAGTAGAAACAATTTATGTGGCAGGCGGTTTTATTTTGTATCTGAATCGGCGTATTATTCTTGAAGGCTGGGATATTGAACAGGTGTTTTTACAATTAGCACAACGTCAGAAAGACATTAAAATACAATGCCATTCTTTTGTTGTATTGTGTGTAGGTGTGCTATGTTTTTTATTAAGTACTACTTTTAGTATGGATATTCATGCCATGCAACAGAATAATATAACGGATTATCAAACCATTATACCGGCTATAAATCCAGTAAAATTAGCACCTAATGCTTCTAAACAAGTGATTACATCCGTTATGGATGATCCTATTTTTAATACTGTTAAAGAAGTTCAAATATTAGAATATATTCGGGATAAAAAACAGCCTAATTCAGACCGTAATGTTGAATGGCTCAGAAATTTTATAAAATGGATGGTTAAAATTTTAGCTGTTATCTTGAAAATAGTGCTTTGGGTACTTGTTTTTATTGCTATAATTTTATTAATAAAATATCGACATCGCTTGTTTGTCGGGTTTGGCTCAACAATAGATTCTAAAAAAACCAAGCCAGACATTTTATTTGGCTTGGATGTCAGAAAAGAATCTTTACCTAATAATATTATTGAACAGGTTTTAAAGCTTTATCATGCTCAAAAGTATCGTGATGCAATGGCACTTCTTTATCGTGCCACACTTTCTAAATTGGTACAAGAATATCATTTTGATTTAAAAAAAGGGGCAACAGAAGGGGACTGTTTGAATCTGGTGGTCAAAGAATTGCCAATACCCACACAAGAAGAGCGTGATTACTTTACAGAACTGACTAAAACATGGCAATTAACCGCTTATGCCCATCAAACACTTTCTGAAAAGAAAATAAAGTGTTTATGTCGCGATTGGTCTTTATTTTATAAAGAGGATAACGATCATGAATAAAAGAAGGAAAATTGCATTATCTTTGGTGCTTCTTGCTGTATTATTAATAGGCTATTGGTTTTATAATAATTATAATTGGGTGACAGAAAAACAAACTATTGGCTTTCAAGGTTTAGCGAAAAAAAATCACTTATTAGCAGCCGATTTTTTTCTGAGAAAGATGGGGATCAGTACTCATCAAATTAATAATTGGAGTGAATTTCGTGATTTGCCCTCAAGCAAGCATACTTTATTGATTACAACACAAACAACCATTAATCTTATTATTATGGGATTTCGTTTGACTCAATCTGATGATTTATTTTCAAATAAAAAAAGCACCTTACCGCTTGAAAGATCCACAAACAATAGTACTCATAAAAAATGGGTACAACCGTTATTAGCTTGGGTTGAATCAGGAGGTCATATTATTATTGAAGCAAAATATTTATTTAAGGGTGCGAGTGACATAGAAAGTACTGTAACAAGTTCAGCACTGTCTTTAAGCAAAGAATTATTGAATGACTGGTCTTTATTTAGTACCTATCATGATGTTGTAAATAATGATCTTCCTATACCGTTTTTTTTAAATGATACAGAAAATAAAAAAGCTATTAATGTTAATTTTCCCTATGATATAACGTTGATGCGTACTCCTTCAGATAAGCCTCTTTCTTCAGATAAAATACCAATATGGACAATAAATGATGATACTGCTCAATATCTTATGCAGTTTTCAGTAGGGAAGGGTTTATTGACAGTACTGACATCTACAAGTATGTTTAAAAATCGTGCCATAGACGATTATGATCATGCTCAATTTTTACATTATTTAGTACAATTACCTGAACATGATGCGGGTGTTTGGTTAATTAATGTAGATGATATACCATCACTTTGGCAGTGGTTATGGAATAATGCTTGGATGATTATCTTGAGTGTAGTCTGCTTATTATTTTTATGGCTATGGCGTGTACCTTTTCGTTTTGGACCTGTATTGAATGACATCCCACTAGAACGCCGCCGTTTATTAGAGCATATTAAAGCAAGTGGCTATTATCATTGGGATAATA
Organism: Gammaproteobacteria bacterium; assembly: GCA_023144715.1. GTDB lineage: Bacteria > Pseudomonadota > Gammaproteobacteria > GRL18 > GRL18 > GRL18. Next base: position 13,383 of record JAGLFC010000063.1, read on the forward strand.
ATGAAGCATCTTATTTATTAAAACAAGTACAACAGCGTTTGTGGGGACAAATCAGAAGAATGCACCCCTCTATACCACAAAATGATCGTTTACATGCTTATCAAATGCTATCCGATCTTACGGGTATTAAACAAACATTGATACAAAAAGCCTTGCTCAAAGAAGAAACAATCAGCGATTCTCAATTTACAGAAAAAATACAGATGCTGGAATTGATTAGAGCAAAATTATAAACAATTAAAAAATCATCAACTTTATTTATTGTTACTTATTCTATAGAACGAAATTGCTTCAACTCATTTAATAACCAATTTTTTGATTTTATCTTCTCTTTATTAGGACACTGAACCGTATAATATTTCCGACTTATTGTGCTTTTAGTTGCTGAATAGTGGATAAAATCTTCAGCACTTTTTATGTCATCTTTAAAATAATTATATTTTTTTTGAATATGTTGACGGCTTTGTATGCCTGAATAATAAGTACCATTTCGATTAAATTGACAGGCACTTTTTGCAATAAAGTTAAGAAGATGGTCTATTTCATGTTGTTGTTTGATGGGAATATCAGCAAAGCTACTATTGATTAATAATAAAGCACTGTTTAAGCTGATAAGTAATATAAAAAGTGCTTTATTTTTTTTAAATATTTTAAATTTATATATAATCATTATTAAATTATCCTATTTTATATTGATGGGTGACGCTATACTTACTTTATATAATAAATACCATTCATTTAAGAGATTATTATGAATAATGAAAAAAACTTTGATGCTGTTGAACAATTAGAAAAAAATGTGATTAATATAACGGTAAAATTGGGTGTTTTGCTCTTACTTTTTTATTGGTGTTTTAGTATTATTCAACCTTTTATTACTCTTGTTGTTTGGGCTGTAGTGATTGCGGTTTCTTTGTACCCTTTATATCTTATCATATTAAAAAAGTTTAATAACAAAAGAGGGGTGACTGCTGTTATTTTTACTTTAATGGCCTTAATTTTATTGTTAATGCCTGTATTTATGCTATCAGGATCAATGATTGAAGGGATGCAACAAATATCAACTTCTTTAGAAAAAGGTTCTTTAGATGTGCCAGCACCTTCTGAAAATGTTAAAGAATGGCCTATAGTAGGAAATAAAATTTATTCTATTTGGCAATTAGCTTCTAATAATATAGAAGAGGCTTTGATTAAATTTTCACCCCAAATTAAAGTGGTAATGGCCAAACTTTTTTCAGTGGTTATGGGAGGAGGATTTGGAATGTTACAATTTTTTATCTCTATTATTATTGCAGGGGTTTTAATGGCTAATGCTGAGAGTGCATTAAAATCAGTACAGACTTTATTATTAAAATTATCACCTAAGCATGGTCTTAATTTTGTTCAATTATCAGGAGCCACTATTCGTAGTGTTGCTCAGGGAGTGATTGGTATTGGTATGTTTCAGGCACTCTTTGTTGGATTAGGATTTTGGGCAGTAGATGTACCTGGTGCGGGTCTGTGGGCTTTGTTAGTGATGATTTTATCTATTGCACAATTACCACCATTTCTAGTGATTCTTCCTGTTCTTGCTTATGTGTATTCTGTTGATAATTTATCAATCATTGTTTTAGTATTATTTACAATTTGGAGTCTTTTTGGGGGTATTGTCGATAGCCTCTTAAAACCTTTTGTTATGAGTAGAGGTGTTGATACCCCCATGTTAATTGTGATGATTGGTGCTATTGGAGGCATGATTTATTCGGGTATATTAGGTTTGTTTACAGGAGCCATTGTATTATCTTTGGGTTATATTATTTATACCCATTGGCTGTTGATTGATGAAGAGGAATTAAGTGATGCTCATAAATAAAAAAATATCTAAAAAAGATAATTTTGCTTATCTTTTAGTGAGTTTAACTTTTTTATTATTCAGTAGTGCTTCAGTGGATCAATTTACTGCTGATGGAGAAGGACAATATTGGGTTATTATGGCGACTATTATTACCATGATGATTGGTATTTGGAGCGTTCGTTCTACCGATTATCTTTTTCATACAGGTTTAGGACTCATTTTAGCCACTATTGTTATCAGTGCCTTTATTCATTTTTTAGATCAAGCTTCATTAGAATTTATCCATATTATGCTGTTACTTTTTTTTCTTCTTTTAACACTAAAGCCAGCTATTGAGCAAACATTATTTTCTGGGGATATAACCGCTAATAATATGAGAGGATCCATTTGTATTTTTTTACTACTCGGTCTTATTTGGACAATGTTGTATTTATTATTACTGGAATTTTTTCCAGACTCTTTCTCTGGTATTGATGCAGTCAATTGGAAACAAAATTTACCTGATGTTATTTATTTTAGTTTTGTGACCATTACAACGTTAGGTTTTGGTGATATTCTACCTATATCTTCTTTAGCACGTTTTTTTGTTTATATGGAATCTGTAATAGGTATTTTTTATATGGCAGTGGTTGTATCAAGTTTGGTGGGTGCAAAAATATCTGATTCATAAATTTTGGCGAGTATAAATAACTCTTATTGAAATAAGGCAACTGTATGAATGATAGCACTAAAAATAAGCAAGATAACACCGATCCTGTACATCGTATGACTAAAAGGATACTTTATATAGCGATTGCACTTTTTATTCTTTATTTATTGACGGATCGTTTAGCACCTTGGACAGATCAAGCTCGAGTACACACTTATATTGTGCCAATTGTGCCTCAGGTCTCAGGTAATATCATCCATATTAATGTTGAAAAAGATCAAGTGGTTGAAACAGGTGAGACCTTGTTTGAAATTGATCCCTCTGATTATCAGCTTGCCTTAGAAAGTGCTGAGTCTGCTTTAGAACTCTCTGGACAAGAAATTGGTGCCAGTACAGCTTCTGTATCAACGGCACAAGCCAAAGTGGTTGAATCTAAAATTAACCTTGACTATGTAAAAACACAGAGTAGACGAGTCTTTGAGCTTGAAAAAGATAAAATTGTACCCGTATCTGATGGTGATAAAGCACGAGCCGCGATTAAAAAGGCAAACAGTCAGGTCGCTAGTGCCGAAGCAGAATTAGAAAAAAATAAGCAACAATTAGGAGCGGAAGGTGATAATAATCCTAAAATTCGTTCTGCTATTGCCGCCTTAAAAAAAGCACAAATTGACTTATCTAGGACTGTAATTATTGCCCCTACTCGAGGAGGAATTACTAACTTAGTGGTGAGTGAAGGTCAATATGCGAGTATAGGAATGCCATTAATGACTTTTGTGGATTTTGATAGTGTTTGGGTGAATGCTAACTTTCGTGAAAATAATCTTGCCAATATTAAAGTAGGCGATCCTGTTGATTTGGCATTGGATATAGCACCTGGGAAAATATTTAAGGGTGAAGTCAGTAGTATTGGCTTTGCTGTTGATGATGCTTCAAAAGGTGGGGTAGGAGAACTTATTACCATTAAAGGAAAAACAGGTTGGTTACGAGATTCACAACGTTTCCCAATTACTATAAAGTTTCTTGATAATAAGCTTCCTAAAGGCTTATTAAGAGTGGGAGGACAGGTGGATGTACAAATTTATACGCAAAGCAGTAATTTTGTGATTAATGCCTTTGGTTGGCTTTGGATTCGTATTTTAACATGGGTTTCCTATGTTTATTAAAGGTTTTAGCTCAGGCTATGCCACTATTCTTCAGGATGCTAAATCCGTTAGGATTATGCGTTTGTCTGTGGGATCAACCATTGCTATGTTATTAGCCTATGGCTTCAATTGGCATTTAGCCATGTTAACACCTGTTTTTACCGTGGTTATTTTGGCAATGCCTTTGCCTAAACCATCCTTAGATCAAGTACTCAAGAATATGATGCAAACCTTGTTGGCAATGGCAATAGGTGTTTTAATGACATTGTACTTACTCCCTTTGCCTATTATTTTTTCTTTGGTTTTTTTCTTGGTATTATTTCATACCTATTATTACCTGAATCGTGGTGGTTCTTTTTGGCTGTCTTTAATGTTATTGATTGCAGTGCTTTTAATGCCTATGATGGCTAATATCTCTGGAGGATTGGCGATAGGAATTTCAGTTGGATTTGTTTGGTCATCATGGGTGGCTGTATGGATAATTTTATTAGCATATTTTATTTTTCCTGATCCTAAGCACTTTTCTTTGCCTGTTAAGCCACCTATGAATCATACTTATGTGCCTATTAGTGCTGAATTAGCCTTAAAAAGCACTTTGGTTGCCTTTCCTTTAGCACTGTTTTTTATTGCCTTTGAATTAACAGATTTTATTTTAGTGATGATTAATGCGGCTATTTTTACTTTATCACCTGATTTAACAAAGGGTAAGCAAGCAATTAGTAACTCCTTAATTTCAACCTTAATTGGTGGTTTTGTAGCTTATTTTTTTTATTGGATACTAGTGGCTATGCCTGAATATTATTTTTTTATTTTATTGTTTTTTTTAGTGTCTTTAATATTTGCATCCATTATTTTTTCAGAACGTTCGGATGCAAAGTATTATGCCTCTGCTTTAGTAGCCATGATTATTTTATTTGATGGGAGTATGGGAGAAAATAAAGATTTTACATCTCTTTTTGTGGATCGTTTAGCTCTGATGTCATTGGCGGGTATTTATGTGGTGTTAGCCTTAAAAGTATTAGAACGATATCGCCCCTTTTTAGCTCAAAAATCACACTCAGCCCACTAAATTTAATGATGTGAATGAGTTTTTAATTTAAGGCTAATATGACCTAACGCTAATAGCACAACAAATAAACTGGCATTGGCTGGAATTTGTAAATTAAAATCGACGAGAGAATGGATTAAAATGGCAATAATCCCCATTGCTGAAGAATAAGCCATACTCTGGAATAGAAGCTTTTTTCGTCGATATAAAGCAAAAAATGCATTGAGTAAACTACTCATGACTAACAAAATTAATAAGCTCATACCAATAAAGCCATATTCAGCTAAAAATTCTAGATAATCATTATGGGCATGATCATAATAACCACTAATATCATCGCCACGATAACGTAAAAAACTAATATTATATGTGCCACCCCCTGAACCTGTTATAGGATAATCTTTAATCATCGTAATTGTGTCACGCACAACCTCATCACGAGTTTCACGACTCGCTGAAGTATTTTCTAGCCTTTGTGCGACTTTATCAATACCAAACCAAGCACCAACAATCAATATATCAATAATTAATATACTGGCAAATAAAAAAACAGTACCATGAGGAGGATTTTTAACAATAATAAAAAATAAAATACCCATAAAGGGTGCACTAAAAAAAAAGGCACTATTGCCCATACGTGAATGGGTTAATACCAGAGCAATTACCATGATAACAAGACCAATACGGACTTGTATTTTACCCTCTAAAAAATTATTAATCATACGTCGTAAAAATTCATTTTTAGACACTGATTGAGTGGTATGTAACGTTGAAAGGTAGAAACCAATTCCAATAGCTAGACACATTTCAAGATAACCTGCTAAATGATTTCTATTGACAAATGTACCTGTTGCTAAATTTCGATAAGAGGTTTTTTCTTGAAAGAAACCATATTCAAGCCCCGATAAGGTCATGACGCTTCCGTAAACAGCTTGAATGATACCACTGATAATAATAATGATTGCGAACAAACGAAGGCGGCGACTATTTCTAACTAATAAAAAGGTTAAGCAAAAAATTAAAAAATAGCTCAATGTTTCTTGAAAAGCAGAATAACTGTGGTATTTACTCAGTGAGAGTGGAATATATGACGGATAAGCCACATCAATTATTTGATAAGTGCTTTTATAAATTTGGTAGGTTTCAGGGGATAAAATGGCAACAATATTAGCAGGCAAAGGAATGGATTGGATAAAAACCCATAAAACAAAACATAAAAAAATTAGCAGTACAAAGTGTGACTTTTGAAAGGTACTATTAAAATAAACTTTATTACGAGCTAATTGTACTAACCATGCTATAGAAAGGGCAAAAACCCAAATTTCCATAATGGAAATAGCCCAAACTGTATTACTACCAAATGGTAAAGGTAACCATAAAAATAAAGCAAGAAAAGCAAAAAATAAGACACGATCACTACTTTTACGAACTTTATTTGAATTGCTACGAAAATTCATTACCATAAAATAATATACATAGATTGATATTCTATTACTAGATTATCACTCTTAATTATCACTTATAGGTGGTAAAACAATAAAAGATAAACCTGGACCACCTGCTGAAGGTGTTTGGTAAATGCGACTACTTCTTAATGATACATAAGCAACAGTCGGCTGAACCTCTCGATAGTAAATAGGATCACTTTCAGTAGAAGCTTGGACAATGACCATTTCTGTGGTAGCCGTTGTTTGTTCTTCTGTATTTCCAACAACTTCATCAGCAACAATTGTTTGTTGTCCTGCTGTATAGGTAACTTCACTACTATTTGTGGTATTTGTTATATCAGCATAAGCATCTTTGGCTTGTTCAATCATTTCACCAGCACCATTTGAACCACCACATAATCTAAGTTGTGCGATGATTTCTTCAAGGCTAAGAGATGAATCCATTTCTAATGATTGGGCAACCAAGTTATAAGTGGATATGTCTTTATTTTGACAATTTGCACTAATAAATTCATTGGATGATTCATTTGCAAAAGCACCTGAATAAGTGAAAGTGCTGGTTAACAGGATGCTGTAACCAATAAGTTTTTTATAATTTAACATAATAATTAATAACCTTTTGTGAATAGATATTGTTTTTTTTATTGTTGCAAAAATGATCTAGAAAGTCCAGTGATATTATTTGTTAAATAGTGTTCTTTATAAAAAATATGGCACTAATAAGCATTTTTGCTGATAAATCCTTTTAAGATTGTCATAAAAATAATTTTTAAGTCCCAGATAAAAGACCAATTACGTATATAATATAAATCATATTCAATACGTTTTTCCATTTGTTCTAAGGTCTTGGTTTCACC
>JAGLFC010000064.1 GCA_023144715.1 Gammaproteobacteria bacterium
CGTATGACTCGTTTATCATGGTCACACTCCTCTTTAAAAGCACATTTAAAACCTCGTGTATGGTATAAAATTCGCCCTATTTCGATGCAAGAAGATAGATTGGCGATCAATACACTATGGAAAAAAATGGCAAATGATACTCAACATTTTATTATTGGTATACGTGATGGGCAACGCATAGACTATCGTTATGTGCAACATCCTGAAAAAAATTATAGTGTTCTCAAAGTACAACAGCGTTTAAGCAATCAATTACTGGCGGTCTTGGTATTAAGCAAAGAAGATTCTCAATACCAACTGCTTGACTTTATTTGTAGCATTAAGCATATTCCTATCGTTTTATATGCGGCCATTCGTTTTAGCCAACAAGAGCAAGCATCACTTTACACACACATAAGTGACAATTTAAAACCGTATTTTAAGACTTACCCCTATACTGAGGATGACCCACAAATAACCATCCCTCATAGTTGCTGTACTGCTGGACCTGATATAGAACAAGTGAGAAATAAATGGTGGCTAATGGGTGGTGATAGTGATTTTATGTAATTATTTATTAAGGAAAATTACTCATGTATGAAGAACACCATTTAATTCCCTATCACACATTAGACATATTACCGGGTAAAAATTGGCTTGTTTTTGCACCTCATGCTGATGATGAAACCTTTGGTATGGGGGGTACATTATTACTGGCAAAAGAACAGGGTATTAATACATCATTAGTGATTATGACCAATGGTATTTTGGGTCTCGTTGATAAAGAAAAATCATTGGCTGCCAACATTCGTTATGAAGAAGCCAAAAAAGCATCCCATTTGTTAGGGATGCAAAATGTTACTTTTTTAGATGAAGAAGATCGAGGCTTATCAATGAATGAAGCCATTATAAAAAAAATACACACTCTTATCTTACAACATCAACCTGATTGTATTTTTATCCCTGCCCCTTTAGAACTGCATCCTGATCACCGTATGACCGCCTTTATAGTTTGGCAGGCTTTACAGGATATAGAGCAAACACCTGATATTTATGCGTATGAAATCAGTGTACAAGGTTTTATTAATACCTTAATTGATACCACGTCTGTTGCACAACAAAAACATCAAGTGATGCAAACTTACCAAAGCCAAATTCAACAAAATAATTATATAGAGATTGTTCAAGCATTAGATAAAGCTAGAACCTATACATTAGAGAATACTGTAAAATCTGCTGAGGGTTTTCTCAAATTAGATAGAACAGAACACTCACTCTATCCATTGTTAGAAAATTATTTTATGAATCCCGAACAAAGCTATACAAGCTCTATTAATCAATTAGAACAGCACATTGCACAACTTAAAGCAGAGCAACAACAATTATTACAATCAAGCAGTTGGAAAATCACTCGCCCATTGCGTTGGCTAAAATATAAATTATTAGATAATAGGCTTTTTATGCTATTATTATTGATACCATTAAGTAGCCAAGCACTTGATTTAACATTGGATAAAAACTTTGTGACTCGTCCCATCATGCAAACGGAAATTCATTCTCAAAATAAAACATTATTACCGGGTATTTTTAAGGATGAACAATTAGATAATATTTCTATCAAAGGTCAAATATTTACAGAAGAAATATACGAAAAGCCCCATAGAACCTACCAAGATCATTCCATTAATTATGACTCTATTGATGGTGCGGGCATTTCTTTTAAAGTAAAAACAGAAAACTAAACATTTTAATCACATAAACTTATTAAAGATAGTCTGATGAAAATACATATTCCTGATTTCTCAAACATAAAAATACTGGTTGTTGGAGATTTAATGTTGGATCGATACTGGCATGGTCCAACCTCACGTATTTCTCCTGAAGCACCCGTTCCTATTGTCAAAATTGAAGAATCAGAAGAACGTCCCGGTGGTGCGGGTAATGTTGCTTTAAATATTGCCGCATTAAGTGGTTGTTCTTCTTTAATTGGTTTAACAGGACAAGATGAAGCTGCTCAAATTTTAAAAAATCGCCTCACTCATCAAGGGGTGAAGTGTGATTTTGTTGAATTAGCAGGTTGCACCACTATCACAAAATTAAGAGTATTAAGCCGTCATCAACAATTAATACGCTTGGATTTTGAAGATGGTTTTTTGAATGATGAGAGTGCTTGCCAACAACTTCTAACAAAATATCAGAACCAACTAGAAAAACATGATGTCATTATATTTTCTGATTATCAAAAAGGCACATTACAGAATCTTCCTAAGCTCATTTCATTAGCAAAGGCACAAGGTAAAAAGGTGATTATCGATCCTAAGGGTCATGATTTTTCCCATTATCAAGGTGCGACCTTGCTCACACCCAATTTATCTGAATTTGAAGCGATTGTGGGTCATTGCGAGAATGATCAACAATTGGTTAAAAAAGCAGAACAATTACGAAAAAGCTTACAACTCAGTGCATTGCTCATCACTCGTAGTGAAAAAGGTATGACGCTCATTCAAAAAGATCAAGCTGCTATTCATTTACCTACACGGGCTAGAGATATTTATGATGTGACAGGTGCGGGTGATACGGTTATTGCTACATTAGCAGCGGCTATTGCTGCTGGAGATGATCTTTTGGAAGCAACAAAATTGGCAAATCTTGCCGCAAGTGTTGTGGTCGGTAAAATGGGTACCGCTTGTATTACAGTACATGAATTGCGTAATGCTATGCGCCAATTAAGTGATATTGAACAAGGTATTATTACAGAACAGCGATTAATTACAGTGGTCAGTGATGCCAAGGCACATGGTGAAAAAGTCATTATGACCAATGGCTGTTTTGATATTCTTCATGCGGGTCATGTGACTTATTTGGAGCAAGCAAAAAGTCTGGGTGATCGACTTATTGTCGCCGTTAATGATGATGCTTCTGTGAAACGAATTAAGGGTGCAGAACGTCCTGTAAATACCATGAATCGCCGTATGCAAGTACTCGCTGGACTCAGTTGTGTTGATTGGGTTGTACCCTTTTATGAAGACACTCCCACACGTTTAATTTGTGATGTTTCACCCTCAGTATTAGTCAAAGGAGGTGATAATAATCCTGATGATATTCCAGGAGGGGATTGTGTTAAACAACAAGGGGGTGAAGTACTGGTCATGGAATATGTTGATAATTGTTCGACTACAGGTCTCATTCGTTCAATCCGTTCTGCGGATGGTTCTGTGGAAGATAAAATTAAATAAAGCTGACTCTTATACTATTTTCTTAAATACTCTGAATTTATCTGAAATTTTGCTTTGTGTTGATAGATTAGCTATAGTTTACCTTGTTTTTTATATTTGAATCATATCTTTGGAGCTCAGTGAATAATGAAAACCTCAAAAACCAGTCATACCTACTGTCTTTTGCCTGATAATATGACAAAAAAAGTTTTTTTAGACACACTAAAAGAACATTTTATTGTAAAACAAATAGGCTTTATCAGTGAGAATTTTTCTATTTTAGAAACATTTGACTGGGAGGTTTACAAAAACAATCTATTAGCCATTCGCCATGAAGATCATTCTATTAGTCTATGGGATGAAGATAATTTATTTGATATTGAACGAGCCAAAAAAATTGACAATATTGCTGCACGTTCAAAATTTTGGTGGGATTTTCCTGATTGTGAAGCCACACACACATTAAAGCCTTTGCTTAAATTACGAGCATTACACCCAATTTATAGTGGTGTATTAAAAATTGAACAAATCAATTTGCAAAATAATGAAGGGAAAATTTTAGTATTTTGTCAGTTGATGTCTATTTGTAATCCTGAACATCCACGCACACCTATTATGCATCAAATAAAGTTTACTCCTGTCACAGGTTATGCTCATGAAAACAATCAAGCCGTTAATCTTATTAAGCAATTAGGGGGATTTGAACCTAGTCTCACCCCCTTAGAGTCTCTATTAGGAGCCATTGCGGTTGTGCCTAAACCTTATACCGTAAAACCACAAATAAACATTCCAGTAGAAATCCCTGCTCGTCAAGCGGTCAGTAAAATTATTGCAACGATGATAGACAAGCAACGTTTGACCGAACCGGGTATTATTAAAGATATTGATACTGAATTTTTACATCATTATAGAGTAGCAATACGTATGGTTCGTGCTGCTATTGCCCAATTAAAAGAAGTTTTTCCCTCACAGGATGTCATAACACTTAAACAACGGTTTGGTGATTTAGCAAGGGAAACCAATCGTTTACGTGATCTGGATGTATTTATTCTTGATCAATCACGTTATATCACTCTAGTACCTGAAGCCATGCGCGATGATTTATTACCTCTCTTTGATAATTTTCAAAAAAGTCGTCAGGTTGAGGCCAAGCGGATTAGCAAATGGATAGCAAGTAAAACATACACTAAAGAAATCAATCAATTAGAATCTCTTTTTGTACACGGTTACTCAGCCACAGAAACACTATGGAGCGAAAAACCTAGCATTGAATTGGCGACCACCAAAATCACTAAAACGTATAAAAAAATTCATAAAGCAGCCTTAAAAATCGATCATGAAACCCCTGATGCACACATTCATAAGATACGCATTGATTGTAAAAAACTACGCTATTTACTTTATTTCTTTGGTAATCAATTTGATAGCAAAAAAATTAAAACCGTCAGTAAGCATCTTAAATCACTACAAGATACCTTAGGTATTTTTAACGATTTGACTGTGCAAGGTGAATTCCTGACGGAATATCTTGATCAATTTGAGCATAAAGACGATATAAATATACGCTTAATTGCATCATTAGGAGGCTTAATTTCAGTCTTATATCTTATGCAAAAACAAGAACGTAAAAAAAGCATTAAAGAGCTGGCTATTTTTTCAAATAAGGCCAATAAAAAACTCTTTAAGGAAACTTTTATTAATAAAGAGCAAGGAGAGCATAACGAATGAAAGTGATAGCCTCTTATAGTATTAAAGGTGGAGTGGGCAAAACAGCGGCATCCGTCAATTTAGCTTATGCGTCTGCTAAGGCTGGTAATGAAACTTTACTGATTGATCTTGATCCACAAGGTGCATCATCCTTTTATTTTCGTATCAATGTAGAAAAAAAAGCCCCCAAAGGCTACTTTTTTTCTAAAAAAAATCGTCTACTCAAACATATTAAAGGCTCAAATTATAAGGGATTAGATATTTTACCTGCAAATTTATCCTTTCGTAATATTGAAATTATGTTAGATAGTATGAAAAAATCAAAGCATCGTCTCAAAGATATGCTTTCTTCATTAAAAGACGAATACGATTTAATCATCCTTGACTGCCCTCCTAATATTAATTTATTATCAGAAAACGTTTTTAGTGCTTCAGATATTATTTTAGTACCTGTTATTCCTACCACACTATCAGAACGCACTTATGAGCAATTGCTCACTTTTTTTAAAAAAAATAATTATAATAAAAAAATAATTCATCCATTTTTTTCGATGGCTCAAAGCAATAATAAATTACATCATGCTACTATTAATAATTTAGAAAAACGTTACCCTGAATTTTTAAAAAGTATGATTGCTTTTTCTGTAGAAATTGAGCGTATGGGATTACATAGAGAACCAGTCTTAGCTTATGCTTCTAAAAAAAGCAATGCTCAAGCCTATAGAGCTTTATTTAATGAGATTCTATCACTGATCAAAAAATAATAATCTAACTATAAAGTTGAATTAAAATATGCTAGAAATTGGTGCTTTTCCTTTTTTAATAAAAAAAGGCAAACTGTATATTATGATCGTTAGTAGTACTTCAGGAAAATCTTGGATATTACCCAAAGGGCATCCAGAGGATAAATTAAAACATTCTCAAGTGGCTGCCCTTGAAAGTTATGAAGAAGCGGGCATTAAGGGGCTAATATTTAATAGAAAATTAGGTAAAGAATTTAAACAAAAAAAAGAAGCACTTAATTTACTTATTTATCCTCTCTTGATTACTAAAATATTAAATAAATGGCAAGAAGAGTCTATAAGAAAGAGACAACTCGTTACCATTAATAAAGCATTAACTTTGGTGACTAAAAAAGAACATCTACAAGCGATAAAATATTTTTCATCAAATGCTATGTTCAATAAGCTTTCTAAAGCAAATAAAAAATAATAATTTTTTTATTATCCTTGGCGATAATAGCTTTGTTTATTAGCAGATGTACCGCTTGTTTGTTTTTTCTGTGTGCTTGTTTTATTTGAGCCTGAGCGTCTATTACCTGAATTATTAGAGCGACTTTTTTGACCCTCTTGATGTTTTTTATTGTTACCCGAACGCTGTCCATCATAATGCCCTGCTCGTGGCTTTTTAGAGCGTTTATTTTTTTTATGTTTTGCAGGACTTCGTAAAGTAGACACAGGCAAATCATGAACGGGATCAAAACCTTCAATATATTCACGTGTTAAAAGCTGTTGAATTAATTGTTCAATATCACAGAGTAGTTTAAATTCATCCGCACTGACCAAAGAAACCGCTTCGCCTGTTGCACCTGCTCGTCCTGTCCGTCCAATACGATGCACATAATCTTCAGGTACACTGGGCAAATCAAAATTAATCACATGAGGTAATTGTTCAATATCCAAACCACGAGCAGCAATATCAGTTGCCACTAATACCTTGACCACACCATTTTTAAAATTGGCTAATGCTTTCGTGCGTGCACCCTGACTTTTATTACCATGAATAGCGGCTGCACGAATACCATATTCTTCTAAATATTTTGTGAGTTTATTCGCACCGTGTTTCGTTCTTGAAAAAACTAACACTTGTTCCCAACGATTATGGCTAATAAGGTGCATCAAAAGTGCTGGCTTTTTCTTTTTGTCAACAGGACAAATCCATTGTTTGACAGATTCAACCGTTGTATTTCTAGGGCTTACTGAAATTTCAACAGGATCATGCACCATTCCTTTTGCTAAATGGCGAATATCATCTGAAAAAGTCGCAGAAAACATTAAGTTTTGGCGTTTTTTCGGAAGAAAAGAAATAATTTTACGAATATCATGAATGAAGCCCATGTCTAACATTCTATCGGCTTCATCTAAAACGAGTACTTCAAGGTGATCAAAACGTACTGCATTTTGATTATAGAGATCCAACAAACGTCCCGGAGTGGCGACTAAAATATCCACACCTCGACGTAATTTAATCATTTGTGGATTGATTTTAACACCGCCAAACACAACGGTTGAACGTAAAGTTAAATGTTTTGAATAAGTCATCACACTTTTTTCTACTTGTGCGGCTAACTCTCGTGTGGGAGTCAAAATCAATGCACGTGCCTGATTGGCTTGAACCTTAGAACCTTTTGATAAAATCTCTAAGATAGGTAATGTAAACCCTGCTGTCTTGCCAGTACCTGTTTGTGCGGCAGCCATAACATCTTTACCGTCTAAAACCGCAGGTATTGCCTGTGCTTGAATCGGTGATGGGGTATCATAGCCCTGATCAGCAATAGCAGCCAATATAGGATCGGACAAGCCTAACTCTGTAAAACTCATAGGAATTCTCTTAATGTTACTTAATTTGGAGGGGCGATTAGCTTACAGGATATAACCTATAAATACTATAATAAATCCAATTAAAGAATAAAAAAGGGTGAATATTCTTCTTAATATTTATTTATATTACATTATTTTTTATTTTTTTATTGAAATTCTTGCTAAATTTGTCTACCTTTGTTATTCATAATACAAATTTACTGTCTATAAATTTCCAAAAGGGAGATATTAATGCCTTGTAATTATCAAGAATTAGAAATAAAAACTCTACAAGTCGCAGCAACGTTATGCGATCCTAGCCAAACAATAAAAGGAAAAGTTGAATTAGAAGATCCCGCTATTGACATTATGACAGATTTATCGGAAATTTTAGCAATCACTATTTCACCTTCACGCACATTAAGCGAAGCAACGGATCGTATGCTTAAAATGAAAGTTAAATTACTCTTTGTTACAGACTCTAAAGATAGAATTATTGGCTTAATCACCTATAGTGATATTCAAGGTGAACGCCCTATCCAGTTTCAACAAACTAATGGTGTACCACGTTCAGAAGTCTGTGTATTAGATATTATGACAGGTATTGAGAGTATCGAAGCACTGGACTGGAATATTGTTAAAACCGCTCGTGTGGGTGATATTGCCATGACAATGAAAAAATTAAACCGCCAACACGCTTTAGTACTTGAGCATCCTACAGAAGATACTTATCAAATTCGTGGTATCTTTTCTATTAGCCTACTCAGTAAATTACTGGGCTTTCACATGGATACGACTGAAGTGGCTAAGACCTTTGCTGAATTTGAACGAGTATTAGGCTGCTCTAATTAAAGAATGGCTTTATTTTTCTGTCGATACTTTTTCTAATTCTTGTTCTAAATGAGCAATAATAGATAAATACATTTTTTCTTTTTTAACAAAAGAATTCAGTATCACGGCTATTAATATAATCAAGACAAACATGACTGACATGGCAGTAGCACCCGTTACTGCTAGCACAGCAATATCCGTCACAGGTGTAAGATCATAACCATTGGCCGTTTTTTCTTTTAATAACGCCAGTACAGCCTGAGAGTTGACCATTTCGGGTTTAAACCAAAACATGATGCCCCATGCTAGAGCTGTTGAAACACCCACACTCCAAGCGATATAGCCCGCTACTTTTTGAAACAATGAACGTTTAAAGATAAATTGTTTTTCTGTTTTTGTCAGCATAAAATACTCTATCAATCAATAAAATTAAGTCAGTTCAGAATTAAGTACTTCTTTTTTCATGTACTCAACCCCATATTATAACGCAATCAATTTTAAAGAAAATACAAAAATATGTCACAAGTCGATTTTTATAAAATACTCGGTGTTAAACGCAGTGCCAGTGATGCTGAAATAAAAAAGCAGTATCGCAAACTTGCACGAAAATATCATCCTGATGTCAGTAAAGTGAAAAATGCTGAAGCTCATTTTAAAGAAGTGAATGAAGCCTATGATGTCTTAAAAGACAAAGAAAAACGTTCCAATTATGATCGTTTTGGTTCAGCGGATGCCAATCCTTTTTCTGGTGGCGGAGGGGCTGGTGGTTTTAGACCCCCTCCAGGCGGTGCTTCTCAGGGAAATAATTTTGGTGGCTTTGAAGATATATTCAGTAGCATGTTTGGTAATCAGGGCGGACAAGGCGGTGGTCAAGGAGGCGATCCCTTTTCACGACAAAGACAAGCACCCCCACAAAAAGGGCAAGATCAAAGTGTTACGATTAATGTTGATTTAGAAGATTCCTATAAAGGTGCAGAGCGTCCCTTACATTTTCATGTACCGGGCAGTAATGAACCTAAAAAACTAAAAGTTAAAATCCCTAAAGGCATTAAAGAAGGTCAAAAAATTCGTTTAACAGGTCAGGGAGGACACGGACCGGTCAATGGCGACTTATTAATAGAAATTCATTTTAATCGTCACAAGCATTTTACCGTGGATGGAAAAGATATTAATCTGACCTTGCCTATTACGCCGTGGGAAGCCGCTTTAGGTACCAAATTATCCATTCCAACATTGGGTGGTACGGTAGAAATGAAACTCGCTGCGAATACCAAAGGGGGTAAAAAGTTAAGGCTCAAAGGGCGTGGCTTACCTGGTAAGGCAATGGGCGATCAATACGTGGTATTACAAATTATGACTCCAGAAGCTAACACCCATGAACTCAAAGAGTTATATGAAAAAATGGCAACATTAAGCCAATTTAATCCTCGTTATAATTATTAAAGACATTGTATGATTCCTGCTCATAAAATTTCATCTTTGCGTCAACTTATGCAGACAGCTCAACAAGATATTCCTGAACTGTCTTCTTATGAAAACACACTGAACAATATATTACAGGATAAAGAGTCTCAACAAAAAGTAGCACTTTTGACTCTATATACTCATATTTTTCCTTTAATTGAACAATGGCTATGGACTGCCGAGGAATTTGAGCAAATATTAGTGATTTATCAGCGTTTATTTCGTGAGTATGAAGCACTGATTGAAGATTTTAAGATTTTTCCTGAAACTATCAGCCAACAGTATGATTTTATATTAAGCATTCCTATTGCTGATCGACCAGAACATTTAAGAGGCTGTTTAGAAAGCATCTTTCAAATTTGTCAACTCTATCATTATGGTGGCAAAACAGATGGATTTTTTAATAAAGTCAGCGTTATTGTCACCGAAGATAGTAAAGAAAGCATTCATGTACAAGAAAATAAGAAACTCACAGAAGAATACAGCAAAAAAGGGTTAAGAGTTTACCATTATAGTTTTAAAGAACAATATGATTTAATGTTAAAAATTCCTGAGCAAACACGTCATCATGTCCGCTCCATTATTGGTGATCCTGAGACAGACAATTTTTATCATAAGGGACAGGCCGTTACCCGTAATTTAAGTTACCTAAAAGCCTTGGAAATTACCCAAGATAAAAATAATACCTTATATTATTGTGTAGATAGCGATCAACAATTTCGAGTCAATCGTACAACGGCTCAGGGTGATCAATACGTTTATGCTTTGAATTATTTTTATACCATCAATCATATTTTTAATACGACTGATACTGCCATGTTAACAGGTAAGTTAGTCTGTGATCCTCCTGTCTCTCCTTCTGTCATGACGGCTAATTTTTTAGATGATATTATTGTTTTTTTTCAGCAATTATCAGACTATCAAGCCTTAGATAGCTGTCAATTTCATCCCAAGAAAAAAATCGAGCCCGATGATGCGGCCTATCATGATATGGCACAACTTTTTGGTCTTAAAAATACGCATGCCACTTATAATTATTGTTGTCCTATTCAAACAGAACACAATCATATTGCCTGTTTAAAATCATTTTCGGAGCGTATTAACTATTTCTTTTTTGGTGAGCATCTCACACGTAAGACTTATTTTTCTTATAAGGGTACATTGACGGATATTGCACCTGCTCGAACCATTTATCCCGGCAATTACATCACCACATTTGAGGGCTTAAAATATATTATTCCCTTTGGTCTATTAAGACTCAGAATGTCTGGCCCCACTGCGGGTCGTTTGGTACAATCTGAAATAAAAGCACGTTTTGCTTCTATCAATTTACCGATGTTACATGCACGCACCTTACAAACCGATTTTAATGATGAATACCGTCCGGGTGTAGAAGATAATCATGATAATATTGATTTAACCAATGAGTTTGAACGGCAATTTTTTGGTGACTTAATGCTTTTTAGTGTGGATCGATTGACTCAATCAGGTATTGCAATAAAAGAGTATACTGCCAAAATACTGCATGAAAATTTTGCACAGACAGAGCAAGAATTACTTGCATTATATGCTCAAAAACATAAAAATGTCTTACAAAAATGTGATGTGTTAGAAATATTGATCAATAATAATGATCATTGGTGGAATCAGCATAATTTAATGGATCCCATAACACATTGCACTATTAAAGAATATATGCAACAAATACAACAATTTATAAACAATGTCAGACATAATTTTGATAAAAAATCTCTTGCTTATAAAAATATTCAATCAACTGATAATAGAACATTAAAAATTGATTTAATGATACAAGCACTCTTAGATTATCGCCATGATCGTAATTCATGGGATGATATGCTTATTAATTGGACTACCTATTCATAAAGTTCATAACAAAAGGTCTACAATAATGATAAATCACTCTTTCATAAAACACACACTTATTAGTACTACATTGGCTTGTTTTTTTACGTTACCATCATTTTTGATGGCTGAAACAACTCCACAAACAATCGAACAAAAAGCAGCCTATACTATTGGTGCAAATTTTGTTCAATCACTCAAAATGCAAGGTATTGAGTTTGAAGGTAAATATTTATCTCAAGGTGTGTCTGATAGTGTTAACGGTACATTATCTTTATCACAAGAAGAAATGAAACAAGCCTTTGATACGTTCAAGAAAAAACTCACTGAAAAACGACTTGCAAAACAAACCGCACAAAAAGATTTATCCAGTAAGAATAAGCAATTAGGTGAAGAATTTCTAGCAAACAATGCTAAAAAAGAAGGTGTAACAACCCTAAAAAGTGGATTACAATACAAGGTATTAAAATCAGGCACAGGCCCTAGCCCAAAAGCAACCGATAAAGTCACCACTAATTATCGTGGTAGCTTAATTGATGGTACTGAATTTGATAGTTCTTACTCACGTAATAAGCCCAGTACCTTTCCTGTCAGTGGCGTTATTTCAGGTTGGGTTGAAGCTTTACAATTAATGCATGTTGGTGATAAGTGGCAATTGTTTATTCCTTCTAATCTTGCTTATGGTTCACGTGCTGTAGGTCAACATATTAAGCCTAATTCAGCCTTAATTTTTGACATTGAATTATTAAAAATTAATGGCAAATAAATTACTCGTCATTATTTATGAACAATGATCCAATAAAAAAAGCAAACGACCTATGAAAGAACCTCTTCTTCATTTTATTAAAACAATGCTATCGAGTCTTCGTGATCTCGCTCCCATTGCCATTGTGATTGCTTTTTTTCAGATATTTATTATCAAGCAGCCTATTCCTAATATGGATGAATTGGTGGTCGGTTCTATTTTTGTGGTGCTTGGACTCACCTTTTTTATCTATGGTTTGGAGATGGGATTATTTCCCATTGGTGAGTCTATGGCGTTTGCCTTTGCTCAAAAAGGCAGTGTCTTTTGGATGCTCTTTTTTGCATTTTGTCTTGGTTTTGGTACAACTGTAGCAGAACCTGCACTGATTGCTGTCTCACAAAAAGCTGCTCGTATTGCCGCAGAAGGGGGTGTCATTGAGGCAAGCGATCTAGCGATTAAAGAATATGCTCGAGGACTCAAGTATACCGTTGCATTTTCAGTGGGCTTGGCTGCTTTAATTGGTGTCTTACGCATTATAAAAGGCTGGCCCTTACAATGGATTATTATGGGTGGCTATATTTTAGTGGTGTTAATGACTTCTATTGCTCCTAAAGAAATTATTGGAATTGCTTATGATTCAGGAGGAGTCACCACTTCAACTATTACGGTACCATTAATGACTGCATTAGGGGTAGGATTGGCTTCTAGTATCAAAGGACGTAATCCAATGTTAGATGGCTTTGGATTAATTGCTTTAGCATCGTTAACCCCTATTATTTTTGTAATGGCTTATGGGATGCTGTATTAATGAATGCAATTATTGCCGAATTAACTGAACTAGGTCTGACTTTTTTACACACCATTATTGATGTATTGCCAATTGCTGGCATCATTTTTGGTTTTCAGATTTTTGTTATTCGTAAAAAAATTCCTAATCTTAAACGAGTATTGATTGGCTTTTTTTATGTCATTATTGGTTTAGCATTATTTCTTCAAGGGCTTAAAGATGCCCTGTTCCCTATTGGTGAAATGATGGCAGATCAACTGACTGATCCTGAGTTTATACGGCAATCAATGAATGTGGCTATGGTAAATGCAAATGCTCTTAAAGAGGCGGTCGAATTTCATTGGAGTCAATATCTATGGGTTTATATCTTTGCTTTTACCATTGGTTTTAGCACGACAATTGCCGAACCCTCTTTATTGGCTGT
>JAGLFC010000065.1 GCA_023144715.1 Gammaproteobacteria bacterium
GCTTTAGGTTCATGGCGTATTGTCACAGGGCTACCCTTACACTGGTTTATTATTGGTGGTTATATTGTAGTTGTCATACAAACATTTTTTGCCCCTAAGCTCATTGTTCCTTTGGCGTACGATACGGGCGGAGTCACTACATCAACAGTAACGGTTCCTATTGTAACCGCATTGGGTATTGGATTAGCAGGCAAAGTACCGGGACGCAGTGAATTATTGGATGGCTTTGGTTTAATTGCATTTGCCAGCTTATTTCCCATTATATCTGTTTTAGCTTATGCCCAACTTTCTGCATGGTATACTCATCGACAAAGTGTCACCCATCACTCAAATAATAAAGAATAACACTCCCCTAGAAAGATAAATTTAATTAAGGAAATTTTATTATGCACTTTAAATTAATTATTGCCTTTGTCAATGATGATGTAACCGATGCTGTTTTAGATGCCAGTCGCATAGCAGGTGCAACAGGTGCAACAGTCGTTAATAATGCTCGTGGTGAAGGTATCAAACAATCAAAAACATTTTTTGGTCTCACATTGGAGACCCAACGAGATATTTTATTATTACTGGTTGAGGAACATCTCAGTAGAGATATTTTAGAAACGATTGAGCAAGTAGGAAAGTTTGATAACTCACCGGGTTCAGGTATCGCATTGCAAATCGATGTAGAAGATGCAGTAGGTATTTCTCATCAAATTAAAGAATTATCAGAAACTATTGAGGAAATAATATGAACAAGGGATTAATTCAAGTTAAAGATGTCATGAAACATCAAGTCGATTTTGTTGATGGTATGAAAACCGTAAAAGAAGCATTAAATGAAATGCTTCATATCGAAACAAAAACATTGATTGTTAATAAGCGTCATGAACATGATGAATGGGGTATTGTTGTGATTGCTGATATTGCCCGTATGTTGTTGGCAACTGATCGCTCTGTAGAACGCACCAATGTTTATGAGGTGATGACCAAGCCTGCTATTACTATTCGTCAAGATATGGATATACGCTATTGTGCTCGATTATTTGAACGCTTAGGTTTATCCAGAGCACCTGTAGTTCGACATGGAGAAATAATCGGTATCGTCAGTTATACTGATATGGTACTCAAAGGCTTATGTGATATAAATAAAAAGCATTAAAATCATATAGATATATTTTAATTGATTATACAAAATTTCTGAACTATTGAACTTTTAAGAAATTTTGTATTGAGTCAATATTATAAACCCTTTTCTTAATGTACAATTATCAACTATTAAATAATACGACTCAAGCAATGCACTTTATTTTATCACTTATTTATCAGGAGCAAAAACTATGTCTATCCGACTTGAATACATCGTGTGCAATAAAAAAGGTGATGAATTGAAACGCTTTGATGTCAAAACAGAAGCAGACGCTTATGATTCAGTCATTTGTGCCGCTGAGGATATTAGTTTATTACTTGCACCCATACAAAAAAATCTCTCACTTAATGATGATCAAATTTATGCCATTTCAGAACATCTTGCCTTTCAATCGGATGAAGTCAAACAGGCATTAAAACAAATAAAAAAACCAAAATCACCTATTTCATCCAAAGATGGCTTAACTAAAAAAGATGATACCAAAGCAGAAATACCACCAAAACCTTCAGTGACTCATTAGTAACGTGTTCACAAAATATGCCAAGCACAAAATACCCTCACACAACTTATCCAATAGATTTGAACAACATCTAAACGTGACTCATGATGCTATAAGTGCCATTGAACTATTAGCAGAGCATACTGATTTTTCTAAGCAAACACTGAAAAAAATTATGAAAAAAGGAGCAGTATGGCTCACTCAAGGACAATCAACACGACGCATCCGTCGAGCCAGTAAAACACTTTCTATTGGACAAACCTTACACTTATATTATGATGCTAAGATTATACAAGAATCAGATTTAAGTGCTTTATTGATTGCTGATGAAGGTGATTATAGCGTTTGGTTTAAACCTTCAGGTATGCTCTCTCAGGGGAGTAAATATGGTGATCATAGTACTATATATCGTTGGGCTGAAACGCATTTAACACCACAACGCAATGCCTTTTTAGTACATCGACTGGATCGTGCTACCAGTGGACTCATACTGATAGCTCATAGTAAAAAAGCAGCCGCCAGTCTTTCACAATTATTTTCTCTTCGAGACATTTATAAATATTATAAGGCACTTGTAGAGGGTATACCTGATTCTCCTATAAGCATTAACGAACCCTTAAACAACAAAAAAGCCATCACAAAAATTTTATCCACTACTATTCTGCCTGATAGAAAGCATAGTTTACTAGACATACAGCTTTTAACAGGTCGAAAACATCAAATTCGACAGCATTTACACTTTATTAATCATGCTATTGTCGGTGATAGACTTTATGGTACAGCCAATAAAGACACTATAAACCTGTGTCTAACCGCCTATAAAATACATTTTATATCCCCTTTTGATCAACAAAAAAAATACTATGAACTCGGTAAAGAATATTATGCTTATACTGCCTAATTCCTGTTTTTTACATGTTCCAAAAACAGGAGGCTCATGGGTAAAAAAAGCTATTATAGCCTCAGGTATTACTTATGAAGAGTATCGTATAGAGGGTGATCCACATATTGGTTTAACACACTGTCCTGTCGCCGATACATTCAAATTTGCCTTTGTACGTCATCCTGTATCATTATATCGTTCCTATTGGCAATTTAAAATGACTCATCAATGGGACAAAAAAAATCCACTCGATATGGAATGCCAGTCCAATGATTTTAATGTTTTTATTCAAAATGTATTGGCTAAATTTCCAAGTTGTTATAGCCATGAATTGATTAATTTTGTGGGAACAGAGGCAGAACCTATTGAATTTATTGGTCAGTATGAAAATTTAGTAGAAGACTTAATTCGAGCATTAACATTGGCACAAGAAACGTTTAGTGAAGATGCTATTAGAAATTTACCTGCATACAACGTGAGTAATAAAAAACGCTTTCCTGCTGATTATGATCAAGATTTAGAACAAAAAATAAGGCAATCAGAACATAAAATGATGAAACGATTTTTTTATGATTAACCCGATAATTTTTTGGTATTGTTACTTTGATCCATGATACATTTTAACTTTTTTAGTTTTAGATTTTTTCTTATCTTCTAATAAAATACCATGAAAGATATTGGGTATTTGTAAAATTTTCTTCAACAGTGCTTCTGATTGATCCATAGAGGACACTTCTACTTTAAATTTCATTGAAACAGATTGATCAATTTTATCTGTTTTTGTATTTGCTTTAAGCACATTAACGTGTGCTTCATTTAATACTGTGGTAATATCATTCAATAAACCTTGTCGATCAAACGCTATAATATGTATTTTTAGCCTTATTATCATTGATTGTACAGCTTGTTCACCCCACGTGAGTTCAATAATTTTTGTCTTTTTACTATGTGTTAATTGCTTGTAACGTATTTTTTGACAAGCACTATGATGAATGCGTATGGTTTTATCTTTGAGTAATTCACCCTTAATTCTATCACCCACTTGCGGTTCACAACACAGTGCTAAAGACACTTTATGGTCACCAATACCTTTTAGAAAATTTTTAGAAACCAGTGGCTTATTATATTCTTCTTTAAATAATGTTTTAAACCATAAACGAATACGTGATTTTGCACGAATAGTATTCACATAGTGCCGATGATGATCCAACCAATAAAGATGAGGTTTAGAATCCTGATCGGTCAGTATCTCAATACATTCACCTGATCTAATAGGATAACTCAAGGGTACTCGATGATCATTGACTATAGCACCAATACATTGGTGTCCTACTTCAGTATGAATAGCATACGCAAAATCCAGTACCGTTGCTCCAGCAGGTAAATTGATAACATCTTTTTGAGGGGTTAAAACCAATACTCGATCATTAAAGAATTCTGTTTTAAATTCTTCAAGCAAAGTATCATTATCAATTGAATTATCCAGTAAACGCCGTAATGTGGCTATGGTATTAACCAGTGCAACATCTTGATTACTGCCTTCTTTATAACGCCAATGAGCTGCTACACCATGTTCTGCAAAATCGTGCATTTCTTGCGTGCGGATCTGAATTTCAATCACTTGATTATCTGATCCCACAATGGCTGTATGAATAGATTGATAGCCATTTTCTTTGCTATTGGCAATATAATCATCAAACTCATAAGGTAAATATTTCCATTGAGTATGTACAATACCAAGGATCAGATAACATTGTGATAAATCAGAAACAATAATACGCACCGCAAGCAAATCCGCTAATTCATGCCATTGCACTTTCTTTTTTTGCATTTTTTTCCAAATACTAAAAAGATGTTTAGGACGACCGTATATTTTTGCTTCAATATTGGACTGTGATAAAATATTTTGTAACTGACCTACAAAATGTTCAATATAGGCTTCTCTATCAGAACGAGTATCAGCCATTGATTTGGCAAGTGATTGATATGATTTAGAATCAATATAACGAAAGGCTAAATCTTCCATTTCCCATTTAAGATTAGACAATCCTAAACGATTTGCTAAGGGTGCATAAATATCCATTGTTTCTTGTGCAATACAATGTTGTATCATTTCACTTTCATTATCCAATATTCTTAAACGTTGGATACGAAAAGCTAATTTAATTAATACGGCTCGCACATCATCAACCGTTGCCAATAACATTTGATGCAAAGATTCTGCTTCTGCTGGTTTATAAGCTAACTCTTCTGAACATTCCTTAAATGTATTAAGCCAGTTAACATGTTTCACTAAATTAGCAATAGTAGAATTAAATTGTTGATCAATTGTGTAATTATCTAACATTTCTCTTAAACGAAAATCACTTAATAGTGTTGCCACTAGGGTTTCGGCATCCACTCCCAGATACTTTAAAATAAGTGTAATATCCAGTACATTAGGCTTGTTATTATTGGGACTTACCATCACTTTAAAAACGTAAGAAAGTGCCTGTTTTATGTAGTGTAAGTGAACAGGATCAACAATATCACAGGTAAGTTTTTTAAAAATTTCAGTATCATTATGCTGATCAATGATACCGTTAAATTGACTATGTTTCATAATTAAGAATTGATTAATTGAATGGTGTGATGTTAACTAATTTATATTTCTCGAACTCTAAATGAACGTCCTTTTAATTGCCCTTGAGTGAGTTTTTTTAACGCATATTGAAGCATCTCACGCTGAATGGCAACATAGGATTTATTGGCAAATATTTGGATCTTACCCACTTGATTACCAGCAATACCCTCTTTTCCTGTCAATGCCCCTAAAATATCACCCGGTCTGACTTTTTGCTTTTTGCCGCCATCAATTTGTAAAGTTGCCATCATGGGTTGAGTAATGGGCTTATCGAGTAAATTAATGGGTGGTAAAGGTTCTATATCAATTGTTTGTTGCAAATATTCTTCTAATTTAGCCAGTTTAAATTGTTCTTTATCAGTAATAATAGTACACGCAAAACCTTTATTACCAGCTCTTCCAGTACGTCCAATACGATGTGTATGCACTTCTAAATCACGAGCAATTTGATAATTAATCACCGCATCCAGTGATTCAATGTCTAAGCCTCGTGCCGCCACATCGGTTGCCACTAAAATAGAAATGCTTTTATTGACAAAACGTACTAAAGTTTGATCACGATCTCTTTGCTCTAAATCGCCATGTAAGGCTAATACACTAAAGCCATAATCACTTAATTCATCCGCCACTTCTTGAGTCTCTATTTTAGTATTACAAAATATCACTGTAGATTCATGCTGATAATGTTGTAAGAGCAAACGCACGACTGTAAGACGGTGGCTGTTATTATCTGCCTTAAAAAGATGTTGTTGAATACTCGAATTATCATGCGTTGAAGCGACTTTAACAAATTCAGGCTGGTGCATATATTGTTTAGCAATGGCTTTAACCGATGTTGCAAAAGTCGCACTAAACATCAGTGTTTGACGTTCTTCTTTAGAGGTTTGCCCAATAATATTATCTAATGCTGATTGAAAGCCCATTTCTAGCATACGATCCGCTTCATCTAAAATCAGTAAATTTACATCATCTAATTTCAGCGTACCTTTACCTAAATGATCTTCAATACGTCCGGGTGTGCCAACAATAATATGAGCTCCATGTTCAAGTGATCCTACTTGTGGACCAAATGGCATACCACCACAGAGCGTTAACACTTTAATATTATGGATGGTACGACCTAGTTTACGTATTTCTTTAGCCACTTGATCGGCTAATTCCCGGGTAGGACAAAGAATAAGTGTTTGTATTCTAAACCATTTTACATTAAGTCTTTCTAATAAACCCAAGCCAAAAGCAGCGGTTTTTCCTGACCCTGTTTGTCCCTGTGCAATGACATCTTTACCCTGTAAAATAGCAGGTAAACTTTTGGATTGTATTGGAGTCATTGAATGATACCCTAAAGAAGCAAGATTCTTCAATAAAGTGGGGGATAAGTTTAGAGATGAAAATTCTGTGTGTGCCAAAGGTATTATCCTTAAATAATAAATTGTTTAGGGAGGTTATTATATAAAATCTCAAATTATTAACACCTAAAAATTTCGTGTATACCATTATTATAACATGAAATAATCAACTTAATTGAGGTGAAAAATAACTAAACAGTTAAATCCACTTTACCTTAGAGTAAACTCTATCTATATTTTTGTTTTTCTAATTCACACCAAAGTAAATCCGCTGTTTGTGCCTTATCAGGAATATAGCCTGTCTGGCTCTCTAATAAAATATTTCTAGCAGAGCTGACATTAAACTGTTCACAGGCTTGATCCAATAATGCTATTTTTTCATTAATTTCTGCTAAGGTCAGTGTTTTTTCTTCTGCACGCATGATTCTAGGATGCTGTGTATCCGTGACATTATCACCAATTAATAATTCTTCATACAACTTTTCACCTGGACGTAAACCTGTATAAATAATTTCAATATCACCGTCTACATTAGCATCATCTTTCACATCTTGCCCAGAAAGATGAATCATTTTTCTGGCGAGATCGGCAATTTTTACTGATTCACCCATATCTAATACAAACACATCACCCCCCTGCCCGAGCGATCCTGCTTGCAAGACTAATTGAGAAGCTTCAGGGATGGTCATAAAATAACGCATAATGTCAGGATGCGTCACGGTAACAGGCCCTCCCTCTTGAATTTGTTTATTAAATAAAGGCACGACCGATCCTGATGAACCTAAGACATTACCAAAGCGTACCATACAAAAACGTATTTTATTGGCTTTATTTTGTTGAGCCAACACTTGTAAAATCATTTCTGCAAAACGTTTAGTTGTTCCCATAATATTAGTGGGGCGTACGGCTTTATCCGTAGAAATCAATACAAATGTTTCTACACCACTGGTCATAGCTGCTTGTGCCGCTCGGTGTGTGCCAAAAATATTATTACGTATGCCTTCAATAATATTTTCTTCTACAATAGGGACATGTTTATAAGCAGCCGCATGATAAACAGTATCGACATGATAAGTGGTAAAAATACTATAAAGACGTTGTTGATTCTGCACTGATCCTAATAATGCGGTTAATTGTGTATCAGAGTCCATAATTTTGCTCAGTTCTTGCTCAATAGAATATAAAGCAAATTCGGACAGTTCAAATAAAATAATATGTTGAGGCTGATGTTTGATAATTTGTCGACACAGTTCAGAGCCTATCGATCCCCCTGCTCCCGAAACAAACACTACTTTATTTTTGATACATTGCTCAAATAATTGATTATCAGGTGCCACTGAATCACGTCCTAGTAAATCTTCAATCGCAACATTATGTAATTCTTCAATTTTAGCTTTGCCACTGACAATATCAGCAAGAATAGGTATGGTTTTGATGTGTACAGGTAAATATTCTAAATGAGCAATGAGTTGCCGTTTTTTGGAGGCAGGTACTGAAGGCATTGCCAGTAAAATTTGACTGATGCCTTCACTCGTAATTAATGTCTCTAAATGATGGGGTCGCACTACTTTAAGTCCATTAATAATCTTTCCTTTAATATGTCTATCATCATCAATAAAGAGAACAGGTTTATATTGACTGCTTTGTTTCAGTGCGGTTAAAAGTTGTCGTCCTGCTTCTCCTGCACCATAAATAGCCACATTTTCACAGGATTTATTCAACACATTTTGATAATACAACCAAATAGAAAAACGTGATCC
>JAGLFC010000066.1 GCA_023144715.1 Gammaproteobacteria bacterium
CCTAAAATAAGAGCAGAAATAGAAATCGCTTTGAGTACTGCAATAATCGCTTCTGTTCCCATAAAGCGAATGACAGCTTGATAAAGTCCTAGACGTAAAAAAATAAAAATACTGATGAGTGTTGTCAGACTAAAGACTAAAAAATCTCTATAATCCAGCGTATAGTCTATTTCTCCCCAACGTAGGACGATGGCGAGCCATAATGCTAAAGGCAACCAGATTAAATCGGCTAAAATAAGACTGAGTTGTTTACTATAATTTGAATTTTTTTTAGTGAGCATCAAGTAACGTCTCAGTGCCTGCACGCATTTTTATTGCCAAGGCAATTAAAGGCAAATACGCCAACATTACACACACTATTAAAAATTCAGGACATTGATGTCCCAACCATGCCAAGGGCAATAACCAAAAGCTATTAATCGCTAACACGCCTAAAGTCACTTTTTTATGCCCAAAACGCTGTGATAGTATTTGATAGGTATGACTGCAATGTGCTTCATAGACTTTCTTGGATTGAAAAAATCGTATCATTAAAGTATAAGTCGCATCACCAATAAATACCGCTAAAAGAATGATCCAGATAAAAAAATCTAATGAACCATTATTAGCAGTGATTAGAGAAAAAGAAGCTATTAATATCCCTAAAAAAGCACTGCCCACATCTCCCATAAAAATGTTAGCAGGTGGCCAATTCCAAAATAAAAAGCCTAAGAGAGCCATGACTAAAGGCATCATTAATGATAAGGCTAATAAATTACTCGTCGATACAAAAAGAAGTAGACTGGCACTGAGTAACACACATATAGCTTCTACCGTTGCAATACCATCAATACCATCCATAAAATTATATAAATTAAGCAACCAAACACTATACAATACACTGATGCCCCATAATATAAGCGTCAATATCAGGCTATTATTAGCCCATTGCCAAGGAATAATACCCAACCAAAAACAGATCCAAACAGCACTGGCAAAATGCACAACTAAACGATAACGAGCCGAAATATGATTATGATCATCTATAAAACCAATCACTGCGACACACAATAAACCTAAAAGCCCTATAAAAATAGGTAGAGGAATACTCTGCTGTATAAAAAGAATGATGAGAATACTATAAAAACTGATAACAATGGCCAATCCACCCCCTCTGGGTGTGGGGATAGAATGAGAACTACGTTCATTGGGGGTGTCTATAATATTATTTTTGACAGCAAACCATCTCACCATTCCCGTCAGAGTAATGGATAAAACAAATGAGAAAAAAAGCAGGCTTATATCCATAGTGTGTCTATCTATTATCTAATTATTCATTAAGTCATCAACAAAACAAATGATAACGTTAATTGATTTTATTGGTGACTGCATTTAAAAGTCCTGTTTGCACAGAGATTTTAGGTTGCCAATCCAGTAAGTCTTTATTTTTTCTAATATCCAGTTGTAGTGAGCCAAATAAACGATCATAATCCATTTTACGACCCAATACAGTGGTAACAAGCTTCAATAATCTGGGCGGTAAATAAAATAAACGGCTTTTTTTGCCCAGTGCCTGAGCAAGTAATTCAAACAATTCTGAGGTGGATAAATCATCTCCATCACTGACTAAAAATACTTCACCCACGGCTTTAGGATGAGTGATCAATAGTTGAATCAATGCACACAAATTGTCAATACTCACCAGACTACGGGCATTATTAATCTTAGCCAATGGCAGAGGTAATGACTTATTAACCAGATGAATTAAACGAGCAAAATTTCCTTTTACCTGAGAACCATACACTAAAGGTGGGCGAATAATCACAACTTCTAATCCAGTGTCCCGACCTAATGCTAATAATTGTTGTTCTGCTTCAAATTTAGACATTGCATAAGCATCGTGTGGATTGGGCTGATCATCCGCCGTAAAAGCGTATTGATCGGTGTGTTCACCATTGACTTTAATGGTGCTTAAATAGATAAAACGCTTCACACCTTGAGTCACTGCCTGTTTGGCTAAATTAAGCGTGCCTTGCGTATTCACAACACGAAAAGCGGTCAAAGGATCGGTTTCCGTTTCTTGCATCACATGCACTCGAGCAGCAAGATGAATGACGCAATCAACCCCTTTTAAAGCACTTTGCCACTGCGTTTGAGCATCAATATCACCTACGACAAAGGTATTATTATCTGTGATAATGGGTTTGACATGTCGATAGGTATTAATAAGAGTCATTGGTTTATTTGGCTCATTATTATAAGCCAGTACATGATTTAATGCGAGACCAATAAAACCACTACTGCCTGTAATAAGAATTTTTGACAAAGAAAACAACCTTTTATTATTTTTGTAATATTCTATGTTGATGAAATTTTTTGACTTTTCTATAAGTACTTGAAAGAAAAAATTGCGCCATACTTGTCAGATGCCAACGCAAATAGTTTAATTTTCGGTGGCTACTTCTCTGAGCATTATGAACCACAGCAATATCGGGCTTAACCACAATACAAAAACCTGATAACCATAAACGACTACACAGTTCTACATCTTCATAATAAAGAAAATAAGTGGTTTTAAAACCCTGCATTGTGGCAAAATCATTCGCTCTAAACAACATAAACATACCCGCTATCCAATCAGGCTGATAGATTTCATGTTCCTTATGATGCCAATGTTTTTTTTGACCCAATAATTTTTTAACGATACGCCAAGGTGTGGGCAATTCTCTGGCACCATCTTCTAATAGTCCTTGACTATTTTTTATTGCGGAGGTGATCACGCCAATGGGTTTTTGTGGCTTATTAAGTGTATTGTCTTGAGTCATTAATTCACTTAATATTGAAAAAACATCTTCTGTCATACGAATATCAGGATTTATCACTGCAAAATATTGTCTCTGTTGACTATCAGGGGGATGCTGAAAGGCAATATTATGATTTTCACCAAAACCTTTTGCATGGTTATTTTTAATAATATGAATAGGAAATGGAAACGCAGAAGGTTCTAAACAAAAAGATTCTTTAATATTAAATGTCAGCGTAATTTGTAAGCGTGTCGCACTGTTTAATTGAGATAAATCTACTAATAAATCAGTAATCATTGACCATTGACCATGACTAATGATTGACAAATGAATATCGGCTTTATTAATAATAGGTTTCATTTTTATACATTTTCTTTCACACGAAGTAAGCCTAAACTATACACATAGTAAGCTGCAATTAAACGAATTAAAAGCACCCCAATAACGGATGAAAAAGCGGCGCCAATCATTCCTAAAGTGGGAATTAAGAAAAAACTAGCAATGAGTGATGCTATCGCTGCAAACATAAAGGCGATCTGTAATTTTAGTTCATGCCCTGACATAATAAGTACTTGCTCTACAGGACCAAAAGCCACGCAAACAAATTGTGCAATGGCTAAAATAACCAATAAATCTGCACCTTTTTGAAATTCATCACCAAATAAACGCATGATGTTTTCTGGAAATAAAAGCATGACTAAAATAATGGGGGTTGAAATTAAAATCATTAATAAGGTTGATTTTTTAACGAGAGAATATGCTAATGCTCTATCATTCAACGTAAAACATTCTGATAACTTAGGTCCAACAATACTATTCACCGCCAGTAGAACCATTGAAGTGAGCATTGCCACTCGATTAGCCACATGAAAAATACCCACATCACTTTCCATTCCCCAAATACCGAGCAGTAAGGGTGCATTCCACATTAATAATAAATTAAAACCATCTACACCCAATAAAGGCACAGTACTTTTCATTAATTTTGAAAAATTAAAATTAGGTGTGATTGTTTTATAAGGTGATAAATATTTATGCCACCAATACAGCCCCGTTAACATGGCTAAAAAAGTCGCAATCACATATACAAAAGAAATCACAAATAAACTGTTTTCATAAAATAAAGCAATACACATGAGCAAAGCAAAGAGAGGCGTTAAAACGCCTAACACAATATTCGCATCTCTGATCTGTTTTAAGCCCAGTAAAGCAGCTGATTGTAATGAATAAAAAGCAATGGGTAGAACAGCCATAGACATTAATTGCAAAACAGGTATTAAGTCAGGTTTATTAAAAATATCTTGAGCCAAAAAAGGGGCAGAAAAAAATAGGAGAATGGTTAAACTCAATGAACTGATCAGAGTAAATGTCATGGCTTGTCGATAAACACCCTTGACACTTTGCCAATTATTTTCAGCAATACCTGCTGAAATAAAACGCGTCAACGAACCAACCGTACCAAATTGACCAATAGTAGCTACAATACTGACAATAATTAAGGCAATAAAAAAGAGTCCTGCCCCTTCTGCACCTAGATTACGAGCAATCACTAAATTAAAAATAAAGCCAAGAACCAATGCCATGACTTTAACCATAAAAGCGGTTGAAACGCCTCTGAGTAATTCTTCTATATGATGGTCTAAATGACTAAAAAAATGATGATATACATTTTTTACCATCATTTTGGGCGTAGTATTGCAAAATAAAAAGTACCATAAATTTTTATCTAATTGTGACCAAATATACGTATTACTCACCGTATTTTCTTGTTGAACTTTTTTACGTTCTGGCCAAATTTTAGGCAAACCCATTAAAGCATCTACTTTTGCTTTTAAAATTGTTTTGGTTTTTCCTCGAAAGCTAAAAAATAAAATAGAAACAATATTGAGTAAAAAATGATAAGGCAGTGTAAGAAACAATAATAATGTAGGCATATTCTTAAAATAAGTCCACACTAAATTGCGATGTCCATAATAAACAGAAAAATGACTTTGTTTACCGCTGATGGCTGATCCAATATGATAAACTACTGCTTCAGGTACATATAAGCCTGTATAACCTTTTAATTGCATACGAAAGCCCAGATCGACATCTTCCATATAACAAAAAAAAGATTCATCAAAACCCCCTACTGCTTTAAAACTAGCAGTACGATACATAGCAGCACCTGCACAAGGGGTAAAAATATCATTAGAAGAGGGTTGTATCTCATTGAGTGAACAAGCATGATAGCGTCGTTTAACTAAACCACTGATGTGATAAATATCGCCTGCACCATCATAATAGTCCCGATCTTCATCCATAATCATTTTACAAGCAAAAAAATGTTTATCAGGATTTTGTTCAGCACAGAATAATAATTTTTCGAGCCAGTCTTCATCAGGAAAAGCATCAGGATTTAATAAGACTAGGTAATCACTCTCATTGACAGATTCAATAGCTAAATTATTAGCTTTAGCAAACCCTAAATTGGTATCATTTTTTATGAGTTCAAGATTGGCTAAGTGAGGAAGATTATTAAGTGAATCATCTTGACTATTATTATCAACCACAATAATGCGATCAGCCTGATAAGTTTGCTGTGCTAAAGTAGTTAATACGCGTGCTAATAATAAACCACTATTATAGTTAACAATAATAATGCTGATATGGGGAGAGGTAGGGGCATCCAAGTGTAATACAATACTCTGTTTAAAACGATTAGTTTAACAGGTGAGCCAATGAAAGCCCACCTTAATACAGTGACTAATCTATATTACAATTCAAATCTCTATCAGAACCTGCTTCATTAGCACCCGGATAGACCGTATCATCATTATCGTTACAATCACCTTCAATAAGAGAAACACCATCATCATCATGATCTTCTGTAAGACCAGAAACGCTATAGGCAAGTTGAGCATCTAAAGAAAAGTAAAGTCTACCTTCAGAATTCAGTGCATCATTAGAATCACTTTTAGAAAGACCACCAAGTTGTTCAAAGGCCGTTTTTTCTGTTAATAATTCTAAATCAATTGCATAAGATTCTGGACCAACATAAAGTTGATTCAAATGAAAACTTCTTGATTTATGATTATAAATCACAGGAGCCAATGCTTTTTGATAATCACTATAAGTCACATAAGCTTGACCATCAATCATCACTACCACATCATTATTAATAACAGGTTCTACAG
>JAGLFC010000067.1 GCA_023144715.1 Gammaproteobacteria bacterium
ATAGGTGTATCATCTACTAGAGGAATATCATCAACAATTTCCTGTGGTGTAACACCCGCCCTTATATCACAAGCTTCTTGAGTCAGTTGAAAAGAAACAATCGCTGCAAACATATCAGCAGCTCCTTCATTGGCTGTATAACCCGGATTTAAAGGATCTTCTTTATTTAAACTATAGATAAATAGATTTTCTTCATCAGACAGAGTGAAACGTTTTTCTGGATTAGCACCATAACGAGGCTCTAATGAATCACCTAAACCATTATTTAATGCAGTCACTTGATCATCAGGACATTGATCCGCAGAGGCATAACACACAGCATTATAATTTGTTTTTGAAAATAAAATACTCGGCTCTGAACTATGTGACTTTACTGTAAAAAAAACATCCATTGCACCTTCTGGAACAGGGACTATTATTTTTTTAGATTCTCTTAATGATAAAACACCTGCTGCTTGCTTTCTATAAGTCACATAACCGTATTGATCACATTGCTCCATAGAAGGTATTTCCCAAATTTCATTATAAGTGAAACCTGCTGAGGCTGACGCTGAGGCGAATGCTAATAATAAACTTGAGAATATTTGGGCGTTCTTTTTATTTGAATACATTTTTTTTCCTATTAATTATTTTCTGTACTACTTTGACATCCAATTCCTAAAAAAATTCAAAAAAAAAGGCAATACAGTCTGTATTACCTTTTTAATACTAAAAAACTAGTATTTAATTAGATGTAGGAATCACATCAAGAACAGTACCATCACCCTTTGTCTTTACAGTGTGAATCGTTGTAGGTACACCATTATAACCACAAGAAATATTTTGTGGTGTAGATGGCAATGCCTTCATTGAATACCAACCTGATTTATTAATACTAAACCATAGCTTTGTATTAGATGTTTCACCGCAATTTAGAGGAATACCTGATACTTCATAAGAATAAGTATGTTCTATGATTTCTTCAATAATATCGACTTTGCTGATACATAGTAAGGTACCATCAGGATTTTGTTCTTGAATCCAAGCATCTAAACCACCGTCTAAATCAGCACATGTCTTACCAGATTCTGCTAATGTAATTCTTTTCACTTCATCAACACTTTCAGGAGTTAAACTTGCACAGGCTTGTTCTACATTGTTAAATAAAACCAATTCATAAGGAACGCGACCATGTCTACCAAAAGGTGCTGAATACTCATCACCACTTCCAAGAGGAACAACGGTTCCAGGATTAGTACAATAATCATTACCTTTGTGCATATACTTAGTCGGTAAAGACGCTAACATAAATGTACCATGCGTTAAATCTTGCTCATAAGTACCATTGTGAACACCGCGTGATAAAGCTCTATCAATGTTATATAAGTTATGTGCGGCACCATGAGTACCTGTGTTAATACCCATTAGGTAACCCATTTTCATTTCTTCACCAGAATCTTGATTGAAATAAGGGTTGGCGATTACTTTTTCACAATAACTTACACTACAATCAATAGAACCACTACCATCTTCATCTGAGTCAACTAAACCTGTCATGGCATAATTAACACGGTTAGAAGCTAAACCTTCACCAAACGTGATGGTCATATCACCACGTAATACTGCTGATTTAGAACCAACCGAATCAATGTTACAAGAATCACCACCCATTGCACCATCAGTACAATTATTACGTGCAAGTAAATCTGGTGTTGGCATATCAAAAATTCTTCTTAAAGAACGTTTGTCCATGCCTCTATGAACATTAATAACGTCACTGTCTTCTGGCTGAATTTTAGCTGCATTGATATTACCCGTTACAGAGTAAATACCCACTACTTCAAGGTGACCTATCGCAATCGTATCACCGTCTGGAATCTTATCCGTTGATATTACATAATCTTCGATTACATAATGCTTTCCTAGACGAGAGTTAGGATCAATATCGCCTACAAATGGTGGCTCTTCTGTTGCACCAATAGGACCTAGCATTTTAATTGAATCGTCTGAACTTCTAAACATCACTTTACCAAGTTTGCTATAGAATTCACCTCTAAAGACATCACCTGGAGACATATAAATAATAAAGTCAAAGACTTCTTTTGACTCTTTTTCTGTTCTAATGGCTAAATGTGCTTTGACCGCATGAGTAATGTTTGTATTGGTTACTGTTACCTGAGTGCTATTACCTCTTGTAGCCATCATTACAGGTGCCATTAATATACGACCAGAACCATCAGTCTTTACTTCAATAGCACTGACACTTGAAACTGAAGCTATCCCTACAAAAGCAGTCATAGCCATCGCTAGTTTGGTTTTCTTTAAGATATTCATATTATCCTTTTCTCTCAATTTATGTAAAAATTTAATTAATTACTTTTGTATTGGTGATAATAACTTCTCTAATTATGAAAATAAGAAGAAATAATTACTACACGAGTTGTGAACCACATTTTTTAACATTAAATACCTTATTGCCACTCATGTTTTAGTGCTAATTTGCAACAATTCAGCGCACAACGGGTTCGATATGCCAAGATTATACCTACCCTTCTTATGAAGTGTCAAGTATTTTTATTTTTTTTGTTGTTTTTTTTACTTTTGTTGTTTTTATGCCACTTCATAAGTTCATTAATTACATAATAAAACAAAAATAAGTGCTTGAGTATAATAAAAAATCATACAGAATAATAGTATTGATTTTGTTTTATTTCCTCCGTTTATTTCCCTATAATCATTAAAAATTATATCCCCTTCTCTAGGACAACTATACGATGAAAAAGTTCCTTTTATTAGCCTCTTGCCTTAAAGCTCTTTTGCTACAACCTTTATTATTACCATCAAGATTGGTCATGTTGTTTAATAAGGGAAAAAAAGAGGGGATTATAGCGGTTAAAGTCGCTCTAATACAGATTAAAGAAGAATATCAACCCACCTTAGACAAGGTTCTCTGGAGCCAGCATCAAAAGCAATTGGATCAAACAATAAAGCCTATTATTCGTTACAGAGTCTCTATTATGGTACAAAAACCACTTATCTCCGTATTAATACCCACTTATAATACGCCCCCAGAGCTGTTACTCAAAACCATTGCATCTATACAACAACAATGGTATCCCAATTGGGAACTCTGTATCTGTGATGATGCGTCAACCAATAAAGACACTTTAGCAGTATTAAAAAGAGAAAGTGCTGATGATCCTCGCATTAACATTCATTTTAGCACACATAATCGTAATATTTCGGGGGCTACTAATATTGCTCTATCAATGGCAAAGGGAAATTATGTGGTCTTTTTGGATCATGATGATCTCCTTCAACCACAGGCTTTATTTCGTATTGCTCAAACCATTAATACATTAACTCCTGATTTTATTTATTCTGATGAAGCCTGTATTTCAGAAGATGAAAAGGAAATACTCAGTTTTGTACTCCGTCCCCAATTTTCATTAGAGCGATTACGCAGTACTCCCTATATTGTGCATCTTATTTGCTTTAATACACAATTTTTACGCAATTTAGGGGGTTTAAATGAAGACTTATGTATTTCACAAGACTATGATTTAATTTTACGTACCGCAGAAAAAACTCAGAATATTGTTCATATCCCTGAAATTCTTTATTTATGGCGTACATTAAGTACCTCAGCAGGTCATAAAATGCAACATAAAGTGATGGCAACCTCCACAAAAATATTAGAACAACATTTAGCACGTTGTCAAGAAGTTGCAACGGTCACTCAAAGTGATTTTTTTAATTTTTTTCAGGTGCATTATCCTTTAAAGACCACTCTTAATATCGCCATTATTATTCCAACCAAAAATCATGCACCACTGGTTCAGCAATGTATTCAGAGCTTACAACGGACGATTAAATCAGTAGGCTATGAAATTATAGTAATTGATCACGATTCTGATGAACAAGAATCCATTAATTATTTTAAAAGTCTCAAAAAAGAACATACTGTCTTTCAATATCAGGGAGATTTTAATTTTTCAGCCATCAATAATTTTGCAGTCACAGCCTTAGCTCAACACAGTGATACGGTATTTAGTCATTATTTATTTTGTAACAATGATATTGAAGCCATTAAAGAAGGTTGGTTAGAACAAATGTTGGAGCTAGGACAACAAGACGATATTGCGATTGTGGGCCCTAAATTGATTTACCCTGACAATGATCAAATTCAACATGCGGGAGTCGGTGTGGGACTTTTTACAGCCGCAGAACACTATGCTAAATTTTTAAATAATACCCTACCTGATGGTCGTGTGAATCCGGGTTATCATGGTATTTTATTATGCAATCAAGAAATATCCGCCGTTACTGCTGCTTGTTTGTTGATTAAAAGTTCTATTTTTGATCAAGTTGATGGTTTTGATGAACAATTAGCCGTTGGTTTTGGTGATACAGATTTATGCTTAAAAGTACGTGCTTTAGGTCAACGAGTGATATTTACCCCTCATGTTACCTTATTACACCATGAGTCTTATACACGTGGTTTATATAATGAGCATCCTGAAGA
>JAGLFC010000068.1 GCA_023144715.1 Gammaproteobacteria bacterium
GAATATTCCTGACTTAACGTAAAGTGATGTCGCTTGCCGTTCAGTCGTAAATTAAAAATCATTAATTTATGTTCAAAAAACAATGAACTAGAAGCAATACATTGATTATTGTCTACTTTTTCATAATCACGGACAATTAATTTATCGCCAGTTTCATTCACATCCAATAGTGCATTATAAAATTGTTTATTGATTTCTATACTATAAAGTTCGAGTGTTTTTTCTTTTTTCTTATAAATAGCGTATTCTTTTTGAGTATCACATTTTTCTAATAAATGAGCGTCCAATGAAAAAAATGAATCCACACCCACACCTATGGGTGATTCCACTCTATTTTTACTGCACTCTGATAGTATCAGATTAATATTATTTACTGATTCAAAAATACCTATATTTTTTACTTTCCAAGAACGTCCCAACCATATTCCAATACCTGAAGGTAATATTTTTTCAATTAAAAGATAATTTGATGAGATATGTTTTTTGATAAGAACTGATATATTTTCTTGTTTGGCTAAATAATAATTTTGTATCATAAAATCATCATCAAAAAATAAGATGATAGAATATTTGTCTCTAAAATCATGAAGACTAATAGGGTGTCCTTCAAAGTATAAAGGTAATCTTTTATCCCCGATTAATAATAAATGATTGCCTATAGAACGAATTGAAAGTGTATCTTTTGGACACAATTTAATATTTGAAGGACTCAGTATTTGGCTATTAATATATTGTATCGCCTTAACAGATTGTTTATCTAAAATAGACTCTCTTTTTTTCAGTAAATTACCCCTAACAAGAAATTCAGCATTATGCTTGATTTCCAATAGTTCTAATAATGTGGGAGACATGTCCATAATAGTCCCAGTGTTATTAATTTCACCCTTAATGGCACTATTGAGTACAATAAATTCTAACTTTCTTTTTGATTTTTCTGGATAATATTTTTCAGCAGCATTTCTCATCGACAGATGATCAGAGATTAATACAATGCTTGTATTTTTATAAGTGGGATGTTTAGAAATTTTATCAACAAAGTGACCAATAAGCTGATCAGTACAATAAACTGCATCCAATACTTTATTATTAATATAAGGATAGGCATGACAAGACTTTGAAGTATGCCCAGCAGGTGCATGAATATCGACCGTTAATAATGTTAAATTAAAGGGTTTTTGAGTATGAGCTAATTGTTCAAACTTTTTATATGATAAATCAAATAAACTATCATCATATAAGCCCCAAGCATTTGTATAAGTGGGATCGTCTAAAAAAGGTCTCAATTCACTCGTACCATAAATTTCATTATAGTGATGATTCAGAAAAAACTGTCCTTTACCTGCAAATTGATGAGGAGCACCGCCCATAAAAACCTGTTGATAGCCTGCTGCTCCTAAAATATCCCCTAGACACACTGCTTTGCTTAAAAAACCATCCAATAATAAATTATTTCCTGTTATTCCTGTTTGAGCCACTAAGGGACTACCACATTGAGAGGCAACAATCCCAGCAATTGTCCAACCTGTATTGGTAAAAGGTCGAATATCAGAAAAATAAGCCCCCTGTTTTTTGAAACGGTTAATATTAGGCGTTAATGCTTTAAAATAGTGTTCATGAGTATAAATACTTTCTAAGCTTTCCATGTAGATTAAAATTAAATTACGTCCTGCTTGTGCTTCAGGTTTTGGCTGATTAAGCACTTTAGTATTAATACCCAATGCTGAAAATTCTTTATCTGTCCATATTTCTTGAGAAGATTTAGTTTGCTTATTTTGCCATTGATAATTAATCAATTCTTTAATGGCTGAACTGGTAAAAAAAGAAACTAATAAAAGAAATAAGGCAAAAGAAATGGATTGTGTTTTAAAAGAATTTTGTAAACTTAGGCGAATACTCAATATGGCAACAAACAGTAACGCAAAAATACTACCCCATGTTAAAAGGGGGAAAGTCAGCCAAGCATTTTGTATGGTATTTAAAGTAAAATGGAAAAAAAAGCGATCATTAAAACTTTCACCTTGAATATAATAAGACGCTAATCGCATCAGTTCAGTAAAAATTAAGAGATAAGAAAAAAATAAATTCAATACAATTCTAAATTGTATCTTTGCTCTGGCACAAATAATGTGAGTGGCAAGACTAAAGCTTATAATAAAAAAAAGACTACTAAAAAATAAAGCCCACTGAAAATGACTCAGATAAAAAACAAAAAAAATGGGCAGTAAAAAAATAAACAGTAAGCAATAAAAAAGAAGCATATTCATTTTATATTCGTTATTATAGAGTGATAATTTTATTAAGATTTATTAACTCAATGCGACTATAAGCCCTCTCCTAAGAAGAAAGCTCATCATGAAAAATACAGCTAAGAGCAATACCCAAAAACTTGTTTCTGTTATTGTGCGCACTAAAAATCGTCCTGAAACATTAATATATGCTTTAAAATCTATTATAAAACAAAGTTACCAAACAATAGAAGTGATATTAATTAATGAAGGTGAAGTCTTTAGTCAGGAAACTTTAGAATTTATTCGTCTCAGCAAACACACTATGACACTTATTGAAAATAGTCAAAGTAAAGGACGTTGTAAGGCAGGTAATCAAGGTCTTTTAGCCTGTCAAGGTGACTATATTATTTTTTTGGATGATGATGATTGGTTTTTACCCGAGCATATCCACTCTTTA
The DNA here is from genome assembly GCA_023144715.1 of Gammaproteobacteria bacterium. Lineage (GTDB taxonomy): Bacteria > Pseudomonadota > Gammaproteobacteria > GRL18 > GRL18 > GRL18. The sequence goes on from JAGLFC010000068.1 coordinate 2,686, forward strand.
GTCAATGCACTTGAAGAACAGCCAGAATACCTTGTTGCCTATAGTAATGTTATCTTTACTCATAGCCCTGAAAGTGATGCCATTCATACTTTTAATCGCCCCTATGATCCTATCTATCTTATGTTAGAAAATACCATTCCTATTCATGCCCTACTCTTTTCTCGTACTTTATTGGATAAAGGCTGTCAATTAGATGACACTCTATCTGTTTTTGAAGATTGGGATCTATGGTTACAATTTTCTCAATATACCTCATTTTTTCATATTGATACAATAAGTGCTGGTTATCGTAGCAGTGGTGATTCTAATGCAGGTTGGGGAATGGATGACACCATAGTTAAAAAAAATCGTCTTAAATTAGTCTCAAAATGGCAACAATTATGGACTACTGAACAACTCGATCAAGCACTTCATTTAGGTCAAAATATGCTTGATAATGCCTTCACTGCTTGCCAAGATGAAAAAGGCAAAATAATGAAGGATCATAAAATTTTGCATCAAGCTCATCAAGCATTAGACAGTGCTTGTAATAAACTCAGTTCCGCACATGAAAAGTTAGCAACAACACATGGTGATCTTATAGACAATCATCAAGATTTAGAACACGTTCATAGTCAACTCATAAGCAATCATCACTTATTAGAAAAAGAGCATCATCAATTAATTTCTACTCATCAAACACTTGAAAAAATTAACCAAAGTAATACTTATGAGCGAGAACAATTACAACGTATCTTTATTAAATCACAACAACAATTACGCTTTTTTGAACATGAGTATCCTCAACTTAAAGAAGCCTATCAGCAAGAAAAATATCACCATACTGTATTACAAGAAGAATTTAATGCCGTTATCAATTCTTCTTTTTGGAGATATACCGCACCCTTTCGTTCTTTAACAAACATTTTACGCCATACACTAAACTCTATCAGCACTTTGGTTCATCGCGACAAGACAGTGACTCATCCTATTGTATGTGACTCATGCCACGCTAAAGTCGGAATTATGTTCCATATTTATTATACGGAATTATTTTCACCAATCTGTCAATACTTAAATAATATTCCAGTGCCTTATCAATTACTGATCTCTGTCACTAACGAAAAAGATGAATTAACGATTGAAAAAAATCTCTCATTATTAAATAACAATGCCCAAGTCATCATTAAACAGGTGCCTAATAAAGGTCGTGATATTGCACCATTAATTGTTTCTTTTAAAGAAGAAATACAAGCCTTAGATATTATTGCCCATATTCACACCAAAAAATCACGCTATACCGGTAATAATGATCTCGGCAAACAATGGCTTAACTATTTATTAAGCCAATTATTAGGCAATGCCTCTGATATTTGCCAAATACTCACGACACTTTCTAGTGATTCAGATATTGGTATCATTTATCCTGATACCTATTCTGATATTCCCTATTGGGCACATACTTGGTTATCAAATCAACATCAAGGACGAGAGCTACTGAACAAAATGGGCGTACATCATCAGGATTATAGTCAATATATTGATTTTCCTGCGGGTTCCATGTTTTGGGCAAAAAGCACGGCATTACAGCCTCTATTTGATCTACAATTAACGATGGATGATTTTCCAGAAGAATTAGGGCAAACTGATAATACAATACATCATGCAATTGAACGTTGCTTTGTATTTTCTAGTCAAATTGCGGGCTATCAAAAACGTTTTATTTCTGCTCAAGAAAACCATTTTGAACTATCAGCACAGAGTCACTTTGTCTTTGACCAATATATTTCAATGTCTCCTTCTAATCGAATAATAGGCTCAAGCCAAACAGCAGATGTGATCTCTTTTGATATTTTTGATACGCTCTTTATTCGCCCCTTTGCTTCCCCAGATGCCGTTTTTTGGTGGCTAGAAGAAAAAGTTAAAAAGCAGTTTAATCTCATAGATTTTATGCACAAAAGGAAATCATCTGAAGCTTTATTAAGACAAAATTTAGAACCGAATAAAGATGTTTGTATCAGTGATATTTATCAACAGATGGCAAAGACTTATGCACTGGATAGCCAAGTCATACAACAACTTCAAGCATTAGAAGTGACCACTGAGCAGACTATACTTCAGCCTAGAAGGCATCTATCAACCGCCATCAAAACACTTAAAAAAAATAATAAACGCCTGATCCTCATTTCTGATATGTATCTTGAAACAGAACATTTACAAGTATTAATTGATCATTATTTTCCTAATGTATTTAGTCATTTATATGTATCCAGTGATGTCGGACACCGAAAGGATCGGGGTGATATTTGGGACTTTATAGTAAACAGTGAAAAAGTCACCAAAGAAAAACTTTTACATATTGGTGATAATGAACATTCTGATATACAGATCCCTGTTGATACTGGATTTCATAATCCTGTGCATCTCATGAGACCCATCGCATTCTTAGGCTGTATGCAGGGTGGACGAGAAATTATGAATGTCTTCCGTCAACAAAAAAACTGGCAAAATGAATTAATGCTAGGCTTAATTGCGAATAAAACGCTCAGTTATTATGAACACGCTAAAACGAATCAAACCCCTATTTTTTCACAGCCTAAAGAATTTGGTTATTGCCTCATGGGGCCTATTTTCTTTACTTTTATACTTTGGCTTATTAAGCAAAGTAAAAATGATCAGAGTGATCAACTACTGTTTCTGAGTCGAGATGGTTGGTTGCTTGAACAACTTTATAATACCATACAATCACATCCAAAAATTAAGAAACCTTCCATTGCTCAGGGAAATTATTTTTATTGTTCCAGAAGTTTTATTGGACTGGCTTCCATGACAAATAAAGAAGATTTTTCCTTATTATTAACACCGCATTATAAGGGTACACTCAAAAAATTATTACACTCTCGATTTGGTCTACAGGATCTGAGTGCATTCATTAAATTATTTGGCAAAGATGTGTTAGACAGAGAAGTACGCCTCCCGCATGATAGAGATGAAATCGATCAATATTTAAGTATTATTTATCCAAGTATACAGGCACAGGCTGATTCAGATAAAGCACTTTTTCTTGACTATTGGCAACAACAAGTCGCCAATGCCAAACAACCTGCTATTGTTGATATTGGCTATTCAGGCACTTTACAAAAAGCAATGATTAAATTAACAGGGCAAGGATTAAAGGGTTATTATTTTGTCACCAATGAATCCGCAAAACAGATCATCACCTTAGGTGGGCAGTGTCACTCTTGTTTTGGTCATTTATTACCCTTTGATCAAATGAATGATCTGACTATCCATCGTTATTCTTTATTACTGGAAGCTATTATGACCTCACCAGAAGGTCAGCTCAAACGTTTTAAACGGTCTGCACACCATATCGCTCCCGAGTTTAAGGAAAAAGGTTTATCACAAACTCATTTTGATACCATTAATGCAATTCATCAAGGTATTTTAAAGTATACCTCTGATATGATTGATGTGTTAGGAGATGAAGTATTTGATGTGACCCTTGATAAACATCAGATCACAGAACTTATGTCACTTATAGTCAATAAAAAAGTCAATATTGGTGATTTAACTCATTCACTCAGTGTAGAAGATGAATTTAGTGGTAATAGTGAAATTAATATTTTAGATTTTTATGCTCAGAAAACAGAAGATAAGCCTCTTAGTTCATGAATATATTACATATTGGTAAATACTATCCTCCTTTTTCAGGAGGCATTGAAAATTTTATGGGACAGCTATTACCTCTGCTTGCCTCAGCAGGTCATCATATTACTGCTCTGGTACATAATCATTGTTCAGGGCAATCGGTTCAAAGTGAAATAATGAAACACGTTAAAGTCATTCGTGTTCCAAGTTATGGACGGCTTCTTTATGCACCTATTAGCCCAGCATTTCCTTTTTATTTACACCGTATTTTAAAAAAATCCAAACCTGATTTATTACATATCCATTTACCCAATACCTCTGCTTTTTGGTTATTGCTCTTACCTTCTGCTCACAAAATTCCTTGGATCATTCACTGGCATTCTGATGTCATTGGTGCATCACCTAATAAACTCGTTCGTCTGGCGTATTATTTATATCAACCACTGGAACGACTTTTATTAAAAAACAGTCAACATATTATTGTCACTTCTCCTCATTATCAACAAAGTAGTGAAGTATTAAAACCTTGGCTTAAAAAAACTCAGGTGATCCCTCTTGGTATTAGTCTAAAAAGCACTCTTTTAGCGGATCAATATAAAAATAAAGCAGAACAACTATGGAGTAGGAATTTTAAAAAAAAGCCTCATCGCTTGCTTTCTATTGGGCGATTAACCTATTACAAAGGGCATCAATACCTTATAAGAGCTATGCTGGATCTACCTGATAGTTATTTGATTATTATTGGTGAAGGGGAAGAATACCAATCATTGACACGCTTAATCACAGAGTTAAAACTTGAACAGCAAGTCCTCCTCACAGGAAAGCTTAATGATCAAGATCTACACGCTTTAT
>JAGLFC010000069.1 GCA_023144715.1 Gammaproteobacteria bacterium
AACATCAGCTGAACAACCAAAATCAAATGCTGTTAAAAATGAATCTAAATTAGTGCTTACTGTAAGACTACCACTATTAGTTTCATTTGCTATATACGTATCAAAATCACCATTGTTAGCAAGGGTTGTTCCAAAAGCACTTGTAAATAATACAATACTATCATTATGGAATGCTTCAACATCACCAGCAGTTGTTGCATCATTAAATAAGTCATATTGAATTAATGGTTTTACAGAAACATCAGTATACGTTAAGCTAGATGTGCCTGTATTGGTAATAGTTAAATCACCTAAAACATTATAAGAATAATCAAAAGTAACGCTTGTTAAAGTACCTAATGCTGAGTCAAATGCAGAAAAATTTATTGCAGTTTCTACATTAGGAATAGCAGCAGTAGAACTACCACCAGTAGCACCATTACTTTCCCAAGATGTTTGAGCTTGACCAATAGTACCAGAACCACCGCTCACAACATCAGCCATAGCGATTGAACTAAACATTGTGCCTGCAACGATTGCAGAAGCTAATAATTTTATTTTCATAGTTTATACCTTGTATTTAAATTTTATAAATTAATAGTTATTGTAATAAAGTATCACCTATAAAAGATAATAATCTATTAATTAACATAATAAATATATAGCAAAGGGTGTGCCAATAAATAACAATAATTTTTATCTTATTGATTTTAAAGTAATAAAATATTTTTTACTGTGTTTTTATAGTGTATCAATATCACTTATATTATAAAAGTGTAAAAATTTTTGACAGTTTTTATTCTATAGATTAATAGTGATAAAAGAGTAATAATATACTTTAAGTGATTGAATAATAATAACTTTAATATATAAGTTATTGCTATTTATTGCTATATTTTTATGTAAAAAAAACTGACAAATAGCAATATAAATCATAAGTCTATATGACATTAGGTGATACTCTATTATTGATTCAAACGATCATAATGGTCTAAATAGAAATAGGTGCCTTTATAGTCGGGTGTGCATCATAGCCTTCAATTTCAAAATCTTCATACTGATACTCATAGATTGAATTGGGTTTACGTAAAAAATGAAGTGTCGGTAATTTATACACTTCACGTTCTAGTTGGGTGGCTATTTGTGTTTTATGATTATGGTAGGCATGTAAATCGCCAATAGACACAATAATATCATGAGGTATTAGATCGCATTGTTGCCCAAGCATAGAGGTTAATAGTGCTAAAGAGGCAATATTGTAGGGAAGCCCTAAAAAACTGTCTGAACTGCGAATATAGAGTTGTGATGATAATTTTCCATCGGCAACATAAAACTGATATAAAAGGTGGCAGGGTGGCAATGCCATTCTACCTGCTTTTACATTTTCTTGAGGTGAAAGTGATTCATCAGGCAGATAGGCTACATTCCAAGCATGAAATAAAATTCTTCTTGAATTGGGATTGTTTTTTAAACAATCGATCACATAATCAATTTGATTACTTGTACTGCCATCTTGATTGGGCCACTTTGTCCATTGCTTGCCATAAATTGGACCCAGATCACCCTCATCTGTGGACCATTCATCCCAAATAGAAACCCCTTGTTCATTGAGCCATTTTGTATTGGTATCACCGTTTAAAAACCAAATTAATTCATTGGCAATACTTTTAAAATGTAATTTTTTGGTGGTCAGAAGAGGAAAACCATCGTCCAAATTATGCCTGAATTGATAGCCAAAGACAGAGGTTGTGCCAGTACCTGTTCTATCTCCTTTTTTTGTCCCATTTTTTATAACATAGTCCAATAATTCTAAGTATTGTTTCATCTATTGATGCCTTTTTGCCTTATCAAGTAGAAGTTAGAGTGTATTGTGTTTCACATTATAGTGTGACGCTAATAGCTTCTGAAGCTTGACACGCTTTTTCTCGTGCTTGTTTAATAGAATCCCCTAAAGCCAGTGCAACACCCATACGACGTTGTGATTTTACTTTGGGTTTACCAAATAAACGCAGTTGGGTATCGGCTTGCATTAAGGCAGTATCGACATTATTGAAAACAAGGTGTGAAGAATCACCATTGACTAAAATAACAGAAGAAGCACTGGCTCCATATTGGCGTATTTGAGGAATGGGTAGCCCTAAAATTGCTCGAGCATGTAAGGCAAATTCAGATAAATCTTGAGAGATAAGAGTCACTAGACCCGTATCATGTGGACGAGGGGATACTTCACTAAAACACACCTCATCCCCCTTAATAAAAAGCTCCACACCAAATAACCCCCAGCCTCCTAAATTATCGGTAATGGCTTGGGCAATTTCAATGGATTTTTCTTTTGCTTTTTGGCTCATAGCCTGAGGTTGCCAAGATTCACGATAATCACCTTGAATCTGCTTGTGTCCTATTGGCTCACAAAAAGCAGTACCATTGGCATGTCTTACCGTTAATAAGGTAATTTCATAATCAAAATCAACAAAGCCTTCTACAATGACTTTTCCTTCACCTGTGCGACCCCCTTCTTGAGCATATTTCCAAGTATTTTCAATATCATTTTCAGAATGAATGGTGCTTTGTCCCTTGCCAGAAGAACTCATAATAGGTTTGACCACACAGGGAATGCCAATTTTTTTAATCGCCGCTAGATAGTCTTCTTTTGTTTGAGCAAATTCAAAAGGGGAAGTGGTAATCCCTAATTCCTCTGCAGCTAAACGGCGAATGCCTTCACGGTTCATGGTAAGATTGGTGGCACGAGCAGATGGAATGATATTAAAACCTTCAGACTCTAATTCAAGTAATGTGTCAGTGGCAATGGCTTCAATTTCAGGCACGATGTAATGCGGTTTTTCCTGCTCAATAATATGACGCAGAGCGTCGCCCTCTAACATATTAATCACATGGCTACGGTGTGCGACTTGCATAGCAGGTGCATTATGATAGCGATCCACTACAATGATTTCGACACCAAAGCGTTGTAATTCTATGACGACTTCTTTAGCGAGTTCACCACCGCCACAAAAAAGAACTTTAGTACCACTGGATGATAGGGGAGTGCCAATATTCATAATTATTCCTATTAAATGGCACTGAGATAACACTATTCAAAGAGATTTTATAGCGTCTTTCTGAATAAGAGTAAAGCAGTGCCTTGAGTTGATATTTTTATTCATTCATTGGGTTGTTGAGGGTATGTTTACATTGTGGAAACTGAGAACATCCCAAAAATTTTTGACCTTTATTTTTGCCTTTTTTAGTCTCTCTTAATAACATTGGATGACCACATTGTAGGCATAATGGATGATTAACTTTTTCTTTGTTCGCAATAATATGTTTAACATGCTTGATATGATCTTGATGTGTTGTAAAAGAAGGGGTCAGTCTTCCATTTTCAATTTTATCTATTATTTTTTTAACATCTGCTTCGCTTATAATAGCATTGGTTTTTGATTTTATAAAGTTGATATAGCCTTTACGATAAGTCACATTTTGTGGCATTTTTGTTTTAAAGGTGCTTTTACCGACAAACACAACAATAGAATATATTTTTTGTTGATTTATTTTGAGTAATGATTGTAGCACTTTAACATGTTTATAGTTCTGGTGAAGTGGGTTTTGAAAGTGATTTGAATACGTGTGTATTTTTTGAATCCACATTTTTTCTTTTGGATCACCAACAATTAAACCCTTCATATTTTTTGTTTCTATAACAAAAATTCCATAGACTGAAATAATAATATGATCAATTTGTGTGCTGCCATCAGAGGTGGGTAAGGTGACATTTTTTATTAAGTAATAGTTATTGTTATCCAGCAGTATTTTAGCAGAGAAATTGACAAAAAATTCACCCATCATCCCCTTAAATTGGGGTAATTTGACAATGCTTACTATCAAGCCAATGGCTATTATCACCCCAAAAATAACCGTCACTTGATTGAGTATTGATGAAACATCCACGTTAATAAGCCTATGTTAAGTTGAGTGTTATCATGATGATATTGAAGGAAATTCTTTTATCATTTGAATAGCATGATGGGGATCATTTATTTTTTTGAGTGAAGGAAATAAAAGTTCGGCTTCACTATAGCTAGGCATTAACCACTTGACCCATACTTTGAGACGGGGAGCAATATAGCGTTCTTTAAGTGCGGTATTAGCAAGCATTAAATGGTAAAGCTTTTCTAATAATTGACAAATAGATGACCATTTTAAGACTTGAATAGGTTCGTTAGCCAGTGTCGCTTTTATTTGTCGTGCTAAATCAGGTGTGACCATTGCACCACGACCTAACATTACATTCTCACAGCCACTTTGTTGACGGCAGGAAAAATAATCCTCAACACTCCAAATTTCACCATTGGCAATGACTGGAATGGTCAATAAATCTGCAATAGGGGAGAGTGCTTCCCAATGAGCAGGTGGACGATACCCTTCTTTTTTAGTGCGAGCATGAATCGTCACCCATGTTGCACCACCTTCTTGAATCGCTAAAGCATTATCGTGTGCTAAGTCTTGATTATCATAACCTAAACGCATTTTTGCCGTGACAGGAATATCAGTAGGCACTGCTTTGCGTACCGCTTCAACCAATTGATTTATTGTGTCTGGATATTGTAATAAACTGGCTCCACCGTTTCTACGATTGACTGTTTTGGCAGGGCATCCAAAATTAAGATCAATGCCGTTAGCTCCTAATTGTACAGCCTTAGCGGCATTTTCTGCCAAGGCATTTTTATCACTGCCTAATAATTGTAAAAAAATAGATGTACCATCTTTAGTGTGGCTAATAGGAGTATAGTTTGATTTAAGTTCGGGGAAACGTCGTAAAAAAACTCGGCTTGGCAATAAAGTATCTGTGACCCGTAAAAATTCAGTCACACAATAATCATAGCCACCAATACTCGTTAAGAGTTCACGAGCATACACATCTGTGAGACCGTCCATAGGAGCAAGAATGATTTTCATGAACAAACAGGGCAGTGAGGATCAATGGGCAGTTTTAAGGTACGCCATTCCATTGTATAAGCATCTAAAAGCAATAAGCGTGATTCCAGTGTTTTGCCAATAGAGAGAATAATTTTCAGTGCTTCTATGGCTTGAATACTGCCGATAATACCGACAATAGGTGCAAGTACGCCATTTTCAGAACAAGTGGTGGCAGTATCCTCAGCATCATCTTTATAAAGACAATGATAGCAAGGACCTTTGCCGTGATTAGCAAAAACAATCACCTGTCCTTCCATACGAATAGCTGCACCCGATACTAAGGGTGTGTGTGCTTGAAAGCACATTTTATTTAATAAAAAACGTGATTCAAAATTATCGGTGCCATCAATAACCACATCGGCTTGTTGTGCTTGATGAGAAAGGGCTTGTGAATCAAGCTTCTGTGTGAGAGCAGTGACTTTAATATCAGGATTGAGTTGCAATAAGGTGTCTTTGGCGGATTCCGCTTTATTTTGACCAATGCGTTGTGTAGAGCTATGAATGATCTGACGTTGTAAATTAGACAGATCAACCTCATCAAAATCACATACTACTAAATGACCCACGCCAGCGGAAGCCAGATACATGGCAATAGGTGAGCCTAAACCTCCCATACCCATTATAAGCACTCGGGCATTGAGTAATTTTTCTTGCCCTTCAATACCCACAGAAGGTAACATGATTTGCCGTGAATAACGAAGCAGTTGATCATCGTTCATAAAATACAATACCTAAAATATATCCTCCAAATAAAGAAGGAGTGAGAATGCTTTCTACTTTTTGCAATTAAGTATAGCAGAGAACATACGATAAAAGGCAATTGTAAGGCTCTAAACAAGCTGTGTTATTATATGATTATTGAATTTAACTATAGGAATGATCAGAATGAGTAAAAGCAAACAACTTTTTATTTTTCTTAGCCTGATTATTGCCATCATACATATTTTATGGGTGACTTATCACTATTTTTCTGCTCGTGATATATTAGAACAAAGACTTAATGATAACAGCACCAATGATTATGCAATTTATCAAACTATAGAAGCTTCAACCTATCATGGTCTTGCGATGCAAGCTCGTTTTTTTTCTGAAGATAAAAAAATACAAGCATTATTTTTAGAGGGCAAAAAAGCACTGGCACAAGAAGGTGGTTATAAAGGAGGGGCTAAAACCGCAGTGATGAGAAATCATTTATATGAATTATTAAAACAGCCTTGGCAAAATACGACTCAACAATTTGATATGCGTCATTTTCACTTTCATTTAGGACCAGGAGCTATTAGTTATTTACGTGTTCATAAACCTGATAAATTTGGTGATCGTTTGGATAATTTACGTTTTTTGATCGTGGATACTAATGCTGAACAAGTCCCTAAAAATGGTTTTGAAACAGGTCGTGTTTCATCAGCATTACGCAGTACTGCTCCTATTTTTTCATGGGATAAGGATTTAAATAAGAAGGTGTATGTAGGTGCATTAGAGGTGAGTACTTCTCATAAAAAAATGCTTTCAACGATTGAGCAAAACATGCACATTCAAACCAGTATTTTATTGAATCGACAACATATTGAAAAAACGGTTTGGGATGAATTTATAGATGGACAATATAATAATAAGAGTATCAGTGGCTGTGATTGTATGCTAGAAGCAAGCTCTAATACCCAACAAAAATTATTTCTTGAATATTTGGCTAAAAAAACAGATTTTAACAGTCAAATTTTAACCGTTGATCAACACGCAAAAGTCTTATCTTATAAGAACCATTATTATGCAGTCACCTTTTATCCTTTGAGAGATTATCAGGGAATAAAAAACAGTTCACGAAGTAATATTGGTGCCATTGTGATGAGTAGAGATATTGATAGCCTTATTAGGTCTTATAAAGACAAGCAATTATTGAGTATTATTTACGGTATTATTATGTATTTAATCCTTGAGGTTTTATTAGTATTTACTTTTTTTAAGGTCATCAAACATTTGAATAGACAGGTAAAAATTCAAACACAAGAATTATCAGAGCAAAAACAACGCATCCAATTAGATAAAATAAACTATAAGAATCTTGCCAATACCATCAATAATAATTATTTTTTTTATAGTCGAAATAATACCCATCATTTTACATCTGTGAGTGCGTCTATTAAAACTATATTAGATATTTATCCAGATGATTTTATAAAAAATACCAACCTTTATTTACCTAAAAAAACCCGTTCTTTTTTTGCATTAAAAATGGATCAGCCCAAAAAAAATGAGCTGACCTTTGAAATTGAAATTAACAATAAAATAGGTCGTCAACACTATTTTATGGTGACTGAAACGGTTCGATACGATACTGATTCTAAGATCATAACAATCGAAGGACTCGCACAAGATATTAGTAATAGCCGACAAGAAAGCTTATTACTGAAGTTACGCTGTCAGATATTACAACTTATTTCAGATAAATATCCTAAACAAGAAATTTTAGTCACATTATCAGCAGGCATTGAAGCTATTATCTATGATATAGATTGTGCTATTATGATCTTCAATCCAAACACTCATATTTTATCCGTTGCTGTTGCGACTTGTCTTCCTGATGAATTGATTAATAAATTAAATAATTTAGATAAGCAATTGATAAGTTCTGAGAATAATTTTTCGTGTCTTATTGCGACTGAAACGTTAAAAAGAAAAATAATTCCAGATATGCAATTATTTTCAGACAGTAAAAATTCGGGTGAATTATTAAAGCAGAGGCTTTATAAAGCTTCTTGTTCTGAGCCTGTATTATCATCTCAGGCAAACATTTTGGGTACTGTTGATTTTTATTACTATCAAACAGGCAAACCGACTGATTCTGATTTAAAAGTACTGACAGTTGCCAGTGATTTAGTGGCTAAAATTCTTGAATAAAAACAATTTATTATCTATTTTGATTGCTTATTTTATAAATCAGCAATTATCTGTATAATGCTAAAGATGTGGATTAAGATTATAGTGTTTAATAAGGTCTTCTAACAAACAAATGACCTATCATTAATACGTATCAAGACTAATAACACATTTATCAATAATAAGAGAGATACAATGAGAAAATTATTAATCAGATCATCCTTTTTATGTTTTATTTTTCTTTGTCTATTGCCCTTACCACTCATTGCAGAAGG
>JAGLFC010000007.1 GCA_023144715.1 Gammaproteobacteria bacterium
CTATTGGTATGACTTTATTATTACTTGATATAGCAAGTGGAATATTTATTATACTATTTGATCGTTCAGATCTTAATTTTATACACATCATTTTTTTACTTATATTTTTTATATTAACCTTACAACCTGCTATAGAACAAACCTTGTTTTCACCTAATATTAGCAATAATAGTATTATTGGTTCAATCTGTATTTTTTTATTGTTAGGTCTTATTTGGACAATGGTTTATTTATTATTGATAGAATTTATTCCAGAATCATTTTCAGGAATTACAAGCAATAATTGGCACAAAAATTTTCCTGAACTTATTTATTTAAGCTTTATTATTTTAACGACATTAGGGTTTGGTGATTTATTACCCGTTGCTCCTTTAGCTCGTTTTTTAGTCTATATAGAAGCCATAGCAGGCACTTTTTATATGGCATTGATTGTTTCTAGTCTTGTAAGTGCCATTCCATCTATTAAAAATATTAGTAAAGAAGATGTGTAATGCAATATTTTTTATCTATTTTTATAGTGAGTTTTTTACTTATTTCTATATCAGAAGCACAAAGTGTACAGGCAGAAATAAAAGATACTTTAATAGATTCAATTGATCCAGAAGCTAAACCTAATAGCACTAAAGAGTCTAAAGATAAAATTAATGTTAAGGCTTTAGATACAAATGATTTAGAAAAAATCAGTGATTCAAAAAAGTCTTCATTAGATAAAAAAAAGAAAGATGTCAGCCAGTCCGTTGTTAAAAGTCAACAAGCATTGGATGAAAAAGAAGTCGTTCAAGATAAAGTGGAATCAATTGAGGAAGAACAAGAAGAAACAAATGATAAAATAACAGAGGCTAAAACTCAACATTCAAATACAGAGCTACATCAATTAAAAAAAAAATCAGTGCAGTTAGCAGAAAAACATAAAACTCTAAAAAAAGATTTGCTTGAAAAAGAAAAAAAAGTACAAGAGGCATTTCACGAAACTGCACAAAAACAAAATGAAATTAAGCAATTACAGTTACAATTGCACAACTTGCAAATTGAAACAAATAATCGTTATAGTGTCAGAAAAAAATCCTTAATTATTGTTGTTATTATCTTATTGATGTTTTTTTTATTATTTATTAAAAATTTTATCATTAGTTTATTTGATCAAGGATTAGTGGTTAGAATTCAAAAACATCATTCAACTCGAGCATTGAGAATGAGGACTTTTTTGCGTATTCTCAGCTGGATAATATCTGTTATTATTGTGGGCCTTTCAATATTTTTTATTTTGGAATTATTTGGGTTTGATTCAAATACGACTTTGGCAGGTGCGGGTATATTTGGTGTTGCAATTGGTTTTGGTGCACAACAATTTATTAAAGATATTTTTTCAGGATTATTTTTAGTCATTGAAGGACAGTTTGGTATTGATGATTTTGTTAATATTGCTAATTGCTCAGGAACAGTGGAAGATATTAATCTTCGTTTTACTAAATTGCGTAATTATGATGGTAATGTTATTTTTATACCCAATGGCGATATTAAATCGGTTGTCAATTATGGCAAGGGGTATGCAAATTCCGTAATTATTTTTTATATTGATATTGATCAAGTTATTGAGCCTGTTTTTGCATTAGTACATGAAGTGGTACATGAATTACGTTCAGCTCCTGATTTAGTGGATGAAATGTTCAGTGATGTTCAATTATTAGGGATTAATGCTTTTACTCCATCAGGTGTTGAGGTTAAGTTTCGCATTAAAACTGCACCTCAATCACAGTGGATGGTTGGTAGAGAAGTGCGTTATTCCTTAAAAGAACGTTTTGAGCTAGAAGGTATTCGCCTGTTTCAATATCAACAGAAAGATCAATTAGTAAAAGCAGTATAAAATATGCTTTAATAATACCAATAATTAAAAATGAGAGAAAAAATGATAAAAATTGTAATCACTAGTATTATGTTAACCAGTTTACTGATGAGTGGCTGTACTTACTATCAAACCGCACCCGGTGTATATACGAGTGTACCTGTTGCTACCACCAGTAAATTCGATCAATCATGGTCAGCCGCTATGGGTGCTTTTTCAGATCAAGGGGTAAGCATTACAACAAGTGATCCTGACGCAGGGGTGATTCAAGGATTTTATTATGAAACAGCCGTTATCGGTAATATTAATCGTCAAGCAGATGGTAGTGTGCGGGTTGAATTTAATGCGTCTAATGATTCAGCATTAATGAGCCGTATTACCAGTGCATATAATAGAAGAATGGGGCGTTAGAAGATAAAAATCTCATCTTTTATCCTTAATCTTGGAAAAAAAGATGAGCATATTTTCTGTTTTAAACCGCCTCATTTTGTATTGTCTGAAATTCTTTATCAAAAAAGAATTCTTTTTCACCAAAGGCAGGTTTTAAATGATTTAACCAAGTCGCTTGTTCATCATATTGGGCATAAAAAGGACGTTGCACCCAGTTATGAACACGTCCCTGAATAAAGCGTAAAGCAATTACTTTTTCACCATGAATTTCAGTAATACCATGAATTTCAACTTTACCAGGATTACAACTCATAGATGGACCTCTAGCGGTTCGTGCTAAACCACTGACATGAATTTTAGCATCACGATAAATTTCATAAGCTTTGACCAAAGGAATGGCAAAATAATGTTGTGCACCTGTATCACGCTCAACAAACATATAATAAGGAATAATACCCAGCTTAACCTGTTCACGCCACATTTTTGACCAGACTTTTGCAGAGTCATTAATATGAGCGAGTAGAGGGCCTTGACTACGAATAATGGCGCCACTTCCCTGTATGCGTTTAATGGCTTGTTTGGCAATATCCGTATCAATTTCTTTCCAATGATTAAGATGTGCCATAATTGCAACATGTTTTCCAGAATCAACCAGTTTTGTAAGTAAATCAATCAGTTCATCGGCATCATCATCGCTGATAAAACGTTGTGGCCAAAAGGTGAGTGCTTTAGTGCCTATGCGAATGGTTTGAATATGATCAAATTCAGGTTGTAATAATGGTTCTAAATAAGCCACTAAATATTTTGCTTTCATCACCATCGGGTCACCACCCGTGAGTAATAAATCACTGACTTCTTTATGTTGTGCTAAGTATTTTTGTAAATTATGAGCTTCTGATGTTGCAAATTTAAGTTCTTTATTACCAATAAACTGTGCCCAGCGAAAACAAAAAGTACAATAAGTATGACACGTTTGCCCTTGGCTGGGGAAAAATAAGACGGTTTCGTTATACTTATGTTGTAAACCGGGTAAAGCTTCATTGTTTAATGTAGGGACATTGAGCTTTTGTTGACCTGCTGGATGTGGATTAAGATCGGCACGAATTTGATTTGCTAATTCTTTCACCTTATTTTTTTCAGGCTGAGTCATTAATAACTCTGACATTTTATTAAAATGATGTTTTTCCAACATTCCTGGTTGAGGAAAAGATAATTGATAAATGGGATCATTAGGAATATTGTTCCAGTCAATCAGTTCATTGATCACATATTCATTGACTCGAAAGGGTAATACAGAAGCAACAACTTTTATATCAAATATTTGTTGTTTCGTTAAATACTCCTTTAACTGTGGAATATTATCAATATGTCGTTCAGTAAAAATTTTTAATTTTTGATACTTTGTGGTCACAAAATGTCCCATTTATTGTTTAAAGATAAAGAGTATAACACCCTTAATATAAAAAAATAACAGGGTATTTTATATGATTTTAAAGTGATTCAACCTATTATTGTTTCTATGACTATGGTAAGTGTCAACGTTTATTGGCTACCAAATTATTGGTATAAACGCTTATCGTATAAATGATTCATTGTTAAAATAAAAGCCAGTGCCTTATGTTCTAGTTCTTGATCATGTTCTGTAGGGATCATTTTTTGATCGTTATAGAGAAAGCTTAAGGCAGGTTTGTCAGGTCTTAATACCGCCACTTTATCGCCAATACGCAGTGCATAAGTATCATTAAATTGCATTAAGGCAAGATCTTTTTTCTGATCACTAAAAATAGAATGACCTAGAACAGGGTAGTTGAAATCCTGTCCAATTAAATCCAGTGCGGTTGCCAATACATCAGGCTGAGTGGTCAAACGATCAAAATTTTGTGCTTTAATACCACCACCTAGAATCATGCCGGGAATATGGTAGAGTTTAACAGGTAGCATATCACTGCCTCTGACTCTGATATTATGATCGGCGACAATAACAAAAACAGTGTCTTGATAATAGGCTTCTTTTTTTGCTTCTTCAATAAAACGACCAATGGCATGATCCGCATATTTAATCGCATTGAGTTCACTTTTTTCTTCAATACCTGCTAATAGCTCTATTTTTCCTTTTGGAAAATCAAAAGGGGAATGATTGGATGTGCTAAACATAACCGCAACAAAGGGTTGTTTTTGTTGATGCAAAGAGGTAAATTCTTGATGAGCACGAAGCACCATATCTTCGTCACTGACCCCCCAAGTACCTGTAAATTCAGGATCAATAAATTTTTCTTGATCAATAATTTCATCAAAACCATTTCCCAAAAACCAGCCACGCATATTATCAAAACGACTTTCACCGCCATATAAAAAAATTGAATGATAGCCTAAAGGTTTTAATAAAGAAGCAATGGTAAAAAAGTCACTTTGAGATTTATTTCTTTTGATAACACCTTTTCCCGGTACAGAAAAATTTCCAGAAACACTGCCCGCAATGCCTCTAATACTGCGTGTACCATTAGAGTACAAATTACGAAACAAAATACCTTCCTGACTTAAACGATTAAAATGTGGGGTAATACCTGATTCACCACCCGTGACTTCTACAAATTGTGCACCTAAGCTTTCTTGTAAAAAAATAACTAAATTTTTAGGTTTTTTAATAGGAAAATGAGTTTTTTCTAAACGACTAAAAGGGGAGAGACTATTACTGGATAGTGGAATATTTAAGGTGTTACTCACTAGAGACATGGCTTCATTAATGTCCATTTCACCATAAGCTTTGAGTGTACTCTTATTATATTTTTGATCGCGATAAATAGCATAAGCGATACTATAAATTGAGTTCTTTGTGACTTCATTAAGCACTCGATTACTAGAATACATGGCATCGGAAAGATTGGCAGGTCGATGACCCAATGAAGAACGAATACCGAGTGCTAATATAAAAATAAGAGGAAAAAAGAACAAAATTCGTTGTATATAAGGCACCTCAAAGACAGGACTAAAATCATGTAATGTTTTATGTTTTAAATAAAAGTAGCCTGCAACGACTAACATTATAAAAGCCATCAATAATTCCAGTTTATAGGCTGAAAAAATCATATTAAAAACTTCTTTAGGATACACGAGGTATTCGACAAAAAGAAAATTAGGTCGAACATCATATTCAGCAAAGAAAGGGAACGTTGCATTCTCAATATAAATAAAGCACAGAAAAATAATTAAAAAGTAAGCGGTGAGAATACTATTAATCACTTTTTGTATTTTTTTAGGGGATAATGTAAGTAAGATAACAGGAATGATTAAACTGATGCACACAATAATCACATCCATTTTGAGACCGTATAAAAAACTCAGCCAATAATTGACATTATCGTGTGCAAAACGTTCAAAATATAAACTAAAAAGAACCACTCGACCGATAAAAAAAATGGATAACAGCAGAATAAAATAAGACAATAAACATTTAATTAATTTCATTGATTGACTCTTATAGATTTGATAGATAAAAAAAAGTGATTGCGTTAATAAAAGAGACTATTTTTTATGGTTATAATTCATTTTTAATACGGATTTATTAGGAGAAATGGTGTCATCAATTGTACTAAAATTAAGTTCTTCCTCTGCTTTTTTTCCAGAAAAGAAATTTTTGATACGAATAAAAATAAATTTAATTCCACGCCATAACTTGGGTAATAACCAAATCATGAGAAGAATAAATACTATCAAAAACAGTACAAATAAAGTTGGATGATTGAGTGCCGCCCATAAACCTGTTACCACCGCAACATCTTCACTCACTGAAGCTGTCCAATTGGTGACAGGCTCGGGTGAAGTATTGATTAATACACGAGTACTTGATTTTAAGGCGTGTGTTGTCAGTGCCATGCCACCGCCTAAAATACCTGATGCAATTTCTGCTGCTGAAGAAACATCCCCCACCGTATTGGCTGCTAAAATAGCACCAGCAGGCACACGAATAAAGGTATGTATGGCATCCCAGCCAGAATCAACTCCGGGAATTTTATCAGCAAAAAATTCAACAAAATACATCAGACCTGCGGCAGCAATGATCATCGGATTACTTAATACTTCTAAGCCCGGTGGTAGATCAATATTACCTGTTGCTCCCATCAAGCCTATCATTAAAATTGTTGCATAAAGATTAATACCGCTTGCCCAAGCCACTCCCATACTTGTTGCAATAAGAGTAATGATATGATTATATTCATCCATTAAGATAGCCCTATAAATAATTGGTTATTGACATAAAAATTCAAGTATACTCAATTCTGTTTCTATTAATCACTGATTAATATTACTTTTATTTGTTGTCAAGCAATGCTTATCACGTTGATATAGTGTTAACATCATAGTCGCAATGACGTGTAAATTAAAGTGTGTTTCAAGTCTTTGTTTACCATTATGACCTAATAGTTCACAATAGTCTGGCTTATTAAGTAATATTTTTAATTGTAAGGCAATATCATGACTGTCTGCAATATTGGTGTGAATACCTGTGATATTATTTTGACACACCCACGTCATACCTGAACCCAGTATTTTGCTGACCATCGTAGGTTTGGCATAAAACATAGCTTCAAGCAGTACCAATCCAAATGCCTCAGTGCGTTCAATAGACGGTAAACAAAAAATATCACAACTGGCTAATAAAGCGTGTAGATCTTGATCATT
>JAGLFC010000070.1 GCA_023144715.1 Gammaproteobacteria bacterium
CAAAAGCCAACACCTCCAAAAAAGGGGATGATGCGGTTAAAGCAGTACAAGAAAAAAAATGGGATCCCAGTGTAATGTCACTGGTTGCCTTTCCTCAAGTATTAAAAATGATGGGAGAAAAACCTGATTGGGTAAAAAATCTGGGTGATGCGTTTTTAGATAATCCTAATACCATTATGGACTCTGCTCAAAAATTACGTAAAAAAGCAAAAGCTGAAGGCAATCTAAAAACCACAAAAGAACAAGTTGTTACTGAAAAGAACGTTAAAAAAGAAGCCCCTAAGCAAACAAACTCAACTACAGTTATTATCGAAGAAGCAGCACCTGTACCCGCACCGACGACTCAATCAGTGATTATTATTGAACCTGCCGATCCTGCGGTGGTCTATGTGCCTGTTTATAATCCTACTGTCGTATACGGTACATGGTGGTGGCCAGGTTATGCACCTTATTACTACCGCCCTGTAGGTTATGGATATGGTGGTTACGGCTATGCCTATAATCCTGTTATGGCAGGCATCGGTTTTGGCATTGGTGTGGGTGTAACAGCAGCATTATGGGGTAACTGTAATTGGGGTAGAGGTGATATTGATATTGATGTGAACCGCTATAATAGTATTAATAGAAATAATAGAATTAACTCCAATCGCTCCAGAAGTAACTGGTCACACAATAGCTTAAATAGAGGTGGTGTGGGCTATCGTGGTAATAGAAGTCGTCAGAGATACGGTAATAATAGACAAAGTTTTAATGGTGTTAATTCACGTCAAAATTATCGTGGTAGAAATATAGAACGAAATAATGCACAAAACACCTTAAAAAAACGGGGTGCTGATCCTGTTGCAGGTCGTAAACAACTTACGGGTAAAAATGGGGATAGAATAAGAAGTCAGACTAATAATATTAATCGTCAACAAAGGGCGACTAATGCCAATAATAAATTGGGTAATAATCGTTCGGGCAATGCCAGTAATAAACTAGGTAATAATCGCTCTAGTCGCTCTCCTTCTTCGTATAATAGAAATAAAAGTAATGCACTTTCAGGCGTAAGAAATTCTAGTCGAACAGGCAATAACTTTAATCGCGGTGCAAGAAGTTATGGCGGTGGTAGTCGTAATTTTGGTGGTAATCGCAGTAGCCGTAGTTTTGGTGGCGGTGGTAGTCATCGTAGTTTTGGCGGTGGTGGGCATCGTGGTGGTGGCGGTCGTCGTGGCGGTGGTCGTCGTTAACAATTATCAACAAAAAAACAATTATAGGAAAATAACAATGAAACACTTTTTATTCGTCATTACTTGTTTGTTAATGACCTTTTCACACGCCATTAAAGCAGAACGCCTGTCTTTTTCTAGTACAGAAAAGGCAGCTGATACCCTCTATCAAGCCATTAAAGCAAAAGATAACAAACAAATTGATCAATTATTTGGTGCAGAAAGTAGTTATCTACTCCATTTTGATGAAGTGGACGCTGAAGATATTGAGCATTTTGTCATCGCTTGGAGCATTTCTCATAAAATTATTATAGAAGATGAGCAATACCATTATATTGAGATTGGCAGTAATCAATGGACATTTCCAATACCTATCGTAAAAAAAGGGGAGAAATGGATCTTTGATGTGTTGACAGGTGCTGAAAATATTAATATTAGACGTACAGGTCGCAATGAACTTGCTGCGATGCAAACCGTTCTTGCTTATTATGATGCTCAATTAGAATATGTTCAAGTTGATAGGAATGGTGATGGTATTTTTGAATATGCACAAAAATTTATCAGTACAGAAGGTCAAAAAGACGGCTTGTTTTGGTCAACAAAAGAGGGCGAAGCCCTCAGTCCATTAGGATCATTATTAGATAATAAAACGCCTAAAAGTGCCTATCATGGCTATTATTATAAAATTCTTAACTCTCAAGGTAATTATGCCAAGGGTGGTACACTTGATTATATTGTTGATGGAAAAATGACCTCAGGATTTGCATTAATTGCTTGGCCTTCAGAATACGGTCGTTCAGGTGTGATGAGTTTTATGATCAATAAAGAAGGTGTTATCTATGAAAAAGATTTAGGCTATGATACACATAAAAAAGGGGATTGGATAAAACGCTTTGATCCAAACTCAAGTTGGACAAAACTTCAAGAAACGGCTCTTTAATTGAATATAGATACATAATAATGTACGCCTAAATTAGGCGTATTTCAACAAGCGATCAATTAAGTAATATTTTTTTCCTCTGAAGGCATACTA
>JAGLFC010000071.1 GCA_023144715.1 Gammaproteobacteria bacterium
TGAATAAAATTTCTACGTGAAATTCTTGACATAGTGAAACTCCCCTCTTATTTTTGGCTGCCGTAGTAGTGAATAAGCTTTTCCATTGCTTTAGGATCTGCTTTTAATGCTTTTTTGACTTTTTTCTTCATCTTTTTGGGCATTTGACGATCACCTGCAATATAATCGGCCATTGTATAATGAAGATAAGGTGCCCATTGACCTGCTAAAATACCAGAATCATCTTCTGCTGAACGTCCACCATCTTCATGACATTTTTCACAATATTTCTTATGTAATTTTGCACCTGCTTTTGCTTGAGTCGCATCAAAATCTTGCTTTTGACGAACCATTGTTTGCTTGGCAAAATAACCCGCCATCAAATCAATTTCTGCATCGGAATAACCTTTTGCAATACGAGTCATCACTGTATTTTTAGCAGGCTCATCAGATTTATAACCTTTCATCGCTTCTGTAAAATACTCTGCTGACATTTCAGCAATAGAAGGAATTGCAGGACCTTTACTATTTCCATCAATACCATGACAGCCTGCACAAGTATTTGCTAAATCTAAAGCACTTGCAGTGCCAGCCATACTATGACTAGAAACAACCATGCCACCTAGTACTATTAGAGCCAGTACTTTTTTGTTTAATTTCATAGATCCTCCTTAGGTGATCTTTTTGATCAAATTTGATCAGTGTTACTGCTTTAAGTAAGTACATAAAATAAAATTTATAATTTTGTCAATCTCTACGCACACAAATTAAGAATGTTAGTTAAAGATCTTATTTAAAAAATAATCTTATAATGATTCATTTTAGATCATTCTAGCAGTATCTTAATAATCCGTAAACTACTTTCTAAGCATATAATGACAAAAAAACCTTTAAAATGGGTATTTTCTATTCTTTTAGTTTATATTTGTTTATCTTTATAGTACACAATATAAGTACTGACAAGCTATTTAGCTTATTAGAATATTCTGTTTTACAAACAAAAAATACAAAACCAGCTTATTTGAATCCATCATTTAAAATTTCCTAAACATTATGAATTAACCTTTATTAATCCTATAAATATCATAGATTAACAATATGATTAAATAATCTATCATAGTAAAAATTAAAAAATAATTCTGAATATAAATGTATCTATCTAATTGTTTTAATTATATTTTAATGTAAAATAAATTTTAAAAAAAGTGGTAGAAATGACGTTTAAAAAAATAAATATAAATAAAATTTACTCTTTTATTTATATTTATCACTTGATAAAAATGAGTGAATATCCTATTCTTTCTTATTACTTTACATAAGTTGTTTTTTTACCGCTTTAGAAAAGTAAAATATAATTATATATTAATATTTATTATTGATGGAATAAATTAAATATTAATAACAATAATAAAAGATTTTTTTGCAAAAAAATTGTCATAAATTAATCAGTTTTTCAATTAATTGCTTATATTTGAAAAACTGTACTATTAATCTTTAAAAAGTACCATTTGGAGAAAAAAATGCGAATAACGGGTAAGATTTTTGCCTTACTATGGGTAGTGATGTCTTCACTCTCCGTATCGGCAAATGTGGCTGAGATAAAACAGCAACAGGCTGATGTAAAAAAAGCAAATAGCCTAGTGCCGAGTAAAAAATGTAATAAATGTCATGATGATGAAGATGATACCGAATGGGAATACGACGAAGGGGCTTTAGAAGGTATTACACGTAATATTTATATACCCTCTGAACCTTTTGAAAAAAGCGTGCATGGCGAACAAAATTGTGCTGCTTGTCATGATAATGTCAGCTTAACCAAAGGGGAACATGATGAATATATTCCAGTTACCGTAGGTTGTATTGAATGTCATCAAAATACTATAGAAGAACAAAAAGATCAGGCTGATCCAAAATACAAACGTTTAGGCGTTGTTATGGAACAAACCGAGAGCTATATGCATTCTATTCATGCAAAACCCAATATCGCCGATCAATCCAAAACTAATGCCACTTGTTATGATTGTCACGATCCTCATAATATTGGTACAAAAGGCAGTGAAGCCCGAGCAGAACACCGTTTACAAAATCCAGAAGTGTGTGGTACGTGTCATGAAAAAGAGAAAGAAGCCTATATGACTTCTGTTCATGGTATAGAAGTCATGGAAAAGAAAAATGGCGATGCGGCAGTGTGTTCAGATTGTCATAGTACCCATAATATTGATGATCCCAAAAAAGACAGTGTAAACCTAAGCATCACAAAAAATTGTGGTTCCTGTCATGAAGATGCTGAAAGAACCTATCGTGCTTCTTATCATGGTCAAGTCAATCGTTTAGGCTATACCAACACCGCAGGGTGTTCAGATTGTCATGGTAGCCATGCCATCAAAAAAGAAGATGATCCTACCTCAACTATTCATGCTGATAACCGTCTTGAAACCTGTCAAGAATGTCATCAAGATGCCACTGAAAATTTCACTGCATATCATACTCACGCAGACAGTAAAGATTCTGATAAATACCCCTTTGTTTGGGCTGTCACCAAATTTATGGAATGGCTGATTATTGGTGTTTTTGCTTTTTTCTGGACACATGTTGTCTTATGGGGCTTCCGTGAATTTAGAGATCGTCAGCAAGGTAAGGGCTATATTCCACCTGCTACTGAAGAAACCGTCTTTTTCCGTCGCTTTACCGTGACATGGCGTATTCTGCATTTATTATTTGCACTCAGTACCATGATCTTGGCTCTCTCAGGTTCAACTTTATTGTTCGCACACACCGCTTGGGCACCTTTTGTGATTAACCTATTAGGTGGGCCTGAAATGGAAGCTATTATCCATCGTACCGCAGGTGTTATCTGGTTAGCTGTTTTCTTAACACACTTTGCAATTGCGGCCACTAATATTATTAAAGGTGGAAAGAAGTTCCGTTGGTTCGGTGAAACCTCTATGATTCCTAACTGGCAGGATCTGCGCGATGTGGGTGCCATGTTTAGCTGGTTCTTTGGCTTCCGTGAGCGTCCTAGCTTTGACCGTTGGTCTTATTGGCAGAAGTTTGATTATTGGGCACCGTTCTGGGGCGCAGCAATCATTGGTTTCAGTGGCATTTTGCTCTTTTCTCCAACCATTACAACCTTACTCTTACCGGGGTATGTGTTTAATATTGCGACAATTGTTCACGCAGAAGAAGCCTTATTAGCGGTCATATTCTTGTTTACGGTGCATTTCTTTAACGCACACTTTAGACCTGATAAATTTCCAATGAGTACCACAATCTTTACAGGTGCAATTCCTCTGGATGAGTTCAAACATGAACATAAGTTAGAGTATAAGCGTCTTAAAGAAAGTGGTGAATTAGAGCAATATCTTATGAATAAGCCTTCTAAGTTGGTCTCTGGTGGCTCTAAATTATTGGGTACACTCCTAATATTTGGTGGCTTAACCTTATTGACGCTCTTCTTAATTGGTTACACGACCATGCACTAAATAATAGCCAGCCGACAAGAACTGGATTATTTCCAGTTTTTGTCAATTATGGTTGTGTTGAAATGGGTATGATATACTCGTTGGTTATCCTTAATATGAAAATCAAACGAGTTATTTTTACCTAAATTAACGTGGATTATTAACAATGTATAGAAATTATTTAAGATTATTACCTTTATTAAACTCTATCTTTATATCTGGACTATTGATGAGTCCTTTTGCTCATGCTGAAAAAGTCAATTCTGAGGAAAAACTGGATATACTGGTAGAACAAGCGTTAAAAGCAACACCTAATCTTGAAAATGGCAAAATGATGTTCCGTAATTGTGCCGTATGTCACTCACCTGAAGGATGGGGAACACCTTCTGGACACTTTCCACAAATTGCAGGACAGCATAAAAGTGTGGTTATCAAGCAATTGAGTGATATTCATAAGGGGAATAGGGATAATCCAACCATGTTACCTTTTACCATCCCTTTGTTTTTACAAGGACCACAATCTTTAGCGGATATTGCGGCTTATGTCAGCAAATTACCCATGATGCCTAATAATAGTATGGGCTATGGTGCACAAATGGCTGAAGCAAAAAAATTATATGATGATAATTGTGAACAATGTCATGGTGCCAATGGTGAAGGTGATGCGGAAAAATTATATCCTCGTATTCATGGACAGCATTTTAGTTACCTTGAACGACAATTACATTGGATAAAAACAGGTAAACGTAGAAATGCCGATAAAAAAATGGTCAAACAAATTCAGAAATTTAATTATCGTGAACTAGAACTCCTTTCTGATTATGTTTCTCGTTTAAGACCTGATAGCTCTATGGTTGCCGAAAGTATTTATTGGAAAAACCCTGATTTTAGAGCAGGTTTTTATACAGCACCAAGAAGATAACACTCTTTCTATCAATAAGAAGCAGAGATATTAAAATATGATCTTAAATAGCTCTGTTTATGACTAATTTTGTATTAAGGAATCAAAATGTTTGCAATTAAAAAAATTGTTCTTTTTTTTATTACTTCTTTTCTCGTTATTCTAACCAGCAATGTTTGGTCTGATACCATACTTGATAAGCAATTGCGAGATGTTGCAGCAGGTGGTACAGCCAATCAGTTAGCAATGCTTATAAAAAAAGGAGCAAATGTTGATGCTCCTGGTAAATATGGTAAGCGTGCCTTAATGTACGCTGCTGAAGCAGGCAATGTTAATATGGTGATGAGTTTATTATCCTATGGTGCAGAAGTGAATGCTCGAACCAAAAAAGGCGATACCGCACTGACTTTAGCCACACAAAATGGTAATGCTCAAATATCCGCTTTATTAATTGAATTTGATGCCAATGTGCATGATCGCACCCGAGTCGGTTTAGACTCATTAATGATTGCTTCAAAAAGTGGTAATGTCGCTATTGTTAAACAGTTATTACAATTTAATGCCGATGTTCGTTCTTCTGATCATCTTGGTAATACAGCCCTCATGTATGCCATCAAAGGCCATTATACCGATGTTGTTAAGGCATTATTTGCCAATAGTCAGCATATTGCTCCTTGTGTCCCCAATAATATTGGTATAACACCACTTATGGCAGCAATTAATAGTAACAACTCTGATATTATTGCTATTATCCTACCCAAAATTAAGCATGTTGATTTCCAAGATAATTTTGGTGCTTCAGCTTTACATTATGCTGCTGATAAAGGTAATATCAGTGTTATGACATATCTAGTGGAATATGGTGCAAAGATAAATCTTGAAGATTCTGATAAAGAAACACCATTATTTTATGCTGTTAAATCCAATCATGCTCAAGTCGTCCAATATTTATTAGCCAATAAAGCGGATAAGTCTCATAAAAACAGTGCTGATTTAACAGCCTATCAAGTCGCTGTTGAAAAAAAATATCAGGATATTATTAAGTTACTAAAATAAAATATCTGACTTATTTTTTTA
>JAGLFC010000072.1 GCA_023144715.1 Gammaproteobacteria bacterium
CAGAGGCTAAAATAAAAAAGGGGATGGCCATTAAGGTATAATGTTCCATTGAAGTAAATATTTTAGCAGCTAAAGAAGCCATAGAACTGTCTGCAAAAAATAACATGGTTAACACGCTGGCAAGACCCAATGAAAACCCTACAGGTACACCGATTAACATAAAGAAAAGAAGCATTAAAAAAAGACTGGCAGTAGTCATTTTATGGTATCTACCTCATCAATGAGTACTTTGGTTTCATTAACAAAGTGTATATTGTCTATATCGCCTTTGTAGACTTTCCAAGCAACTTCGAGTAAACGAAAAAAAATAAGTGCAAAACCGATGGGTAAAATGATTTTTATTTTCCATTCTTCAATGGGCATATCTTCTGCTTCGATACCAATCATTTTTAATTTAGCAATATAATCCCAACTTCCTTTAAAAAGAATTGCACAATAGAGCAGACATAAAGAAATAGAGAATAAAGTGATATAACGACGAGTGCGTACAGAAAAAATATTCACAAAGGCATCAATACCAATATGCACCCCTTTTTTGACACAATAGGCTGCTCCAAACATCACCAACCAAGCAAATAGATAAGTGGTGAGTTCAAGCGCCCAAACAGCCCCTGAATTAAACACATAACGAGCCACCACCTGAGAAAAGGTGACCAGTGTCATAGCCGTAAGAAGGAAGGCAATAAAGCCTTCTTCTATAACATCAATAAATTTATTCATTAAGCATTTATCATAATTTATTGCTTATTACATTTGAGTGCAGCATCAATATTATCTTTACCGATGTCACCTTCAAATTGTTTCCATACCGGCTTCATTACTTTTGCCCATTGTGCGACTTGTTTATGGCTTAAACGATGAATTTTAGTATGACCTGCAATCATAATATAGTCTTTATCTATTTGTGCTGCTTCTAATGCCCATTGTGTTTCTTTTAAAGTCACCTCTTTAATAATAGCACTGAGTTCTGTTTGAATATCCTTGGGTAGGCTGTTCCAAAATTCACTACTGGTGACTAATACATATTCTAAAACACCATGATTAGATTCAGTAAAATCACTTTGTACTTCAAAGAATTTTTTAGTACGAATATTTGACCAAGTATTTTCTTGACCATCAATGACACCTGTAGAAAGTGCATTATAGACTTCTGAAAAAGACATTTTTTGTGGATTGGCATTAACGGCTTTAAATTGTGCTTCTAATACATCTGAACTCATAATACGAAATTTTTCACCTTTGGCATCACTCGGCTTAATCAAAGGCTTATTAGCTGACAGTTGCTTCATACCATTTAACCAATAACCTAGACCTTTAAGCCCTTTTTTACTGGCAGCATTGAGTAATGCCTGACCATTGACACCTGTGGTAAAACAAGACACGGCATCCGCATCTCTAAATAAGAAGGGCAGATCAAATAAGCCCCATTTTTTAGTATATTTACCAAATTTAGATAAAGAAGGAGCCGCGAGTTGTACATCTCCTAATAATAGAGCTTTCAGAACTTCTTTATCATTATATAATTGAGAATTAGGGTACACATCAACACGTACCTTACCTTTGAGACGTTCAGCCACTAATTCTTGTAGGTATTTGGCAGCTTTACCTTTGGGGGTTTTTTCTGTCGTAACATGAGAAAATTTAATGACAATTTCTTTTGCCATTAATGAGGATGAAAATGTGAGAGAAACAATAATTAAGACAGCAAGCAATCGAACGAGAGACATAATATTTCCTTTTTTATTATATTTAAAATATTTCAATTAAAGTTTATACTATATAACTTATACTTTTGTCTACTTGTAAAAACACTATTTTACCATGGCTGTCAATAAAAAACAGACTAGAAAGCACGTCATTAAATGAGAATTTATTCACGCCAAGTAACCGTATGACCTGATTTTTTTTCTAACATACTAAGATAGTCATGATGAGCTTTTATTTCATCTTGATTGGCTTTTTGTACAAGAAAGGCAGTTCGATTAGAATCTAAACGACGAATGGTCTCAGAAGTATGATTATCAGCACCACTTTCTAGTAATAAGCTGGTTTGCCCTCCCGTCATTGCCATATAAACATCGGCTAAAATTTCAGAGTCAAGTAAAGCACCGTGTAATTGACGGTTGCTATTATCAATATAATAACGACGACATAAGGCATCCAGATTATTTTTTTGTCCGGGATGTTTATTGCGAGCCAGTTTTAGAGTATCCAATATGGTACAAAAAGACTCTATGGGAGCAAGATTAGCCCCTTTTTTAGACAATAATGTAAATTCATGATTGATAAATCCCACATCAAAAGGAGCGTTATGAATGACTAATTCACTGCCTTTAACAAATTCTAAAAATTCATCAACAATCTGTTCAAATAATGGCTTATCGGCTAAAAATTCATTGGAAATACCATGTATTTCAATTGCTCCTGAGTCTACAACACGCTCTGGATTCATATATTTATGAAAAGTATTGCCTGTCAATTTGCGATCAATAAGTTCCACACAGCCAATTTCAATAATACGATGTCCTTGTGATGGCTCAAGACCTGTTGTTTCAGTATCTAATACAATTTGTCTCATAAAGTCTCAATACCTTTATTGGCGAGTTCATCTGCACGTTCATTCTCAGGATGACCTGAATGACCCTTTACCCAATGCCAAGTGATTTGATGTTTTTGTTCCAATTCATCTAATTGCTTCCATAAATCAATATTTTTTACGGGTTTTTTATTCGCTGTTTTCCAGCCTCGTTTTTTCCAATTGATGATCCATTGTGTGATGCCTTGGCGTAAATATTGAGAATCAGTGGTCAGTACTACTTCACAGGGACGTGTTAATTGAGCCAGTGATTGAATGGCTGCGGTCATTTCCATGCGATTATTAGTGGTATCGGGTTCACCCCCATAAAATTCTTTTTCTGTGCCATTATATTTCATTAATGCACCCCAACCACCACGACCCGGATTTCCTTTACAAGCACCGTCAGTATAAATATAAATTTTATTGCTCATGAGAACCTTTTTTATTAAAATGCACAAATAACTACAATGAAAGTATTAGAACAATGAAATATCTAAAAAATATTTGAAAATTATGTAATCTCTTTCTCAACAATATTCCACTTCAAAAGAGCTGTGTTTGACAAGTGATCAAAACACAATAGATTATCAAAACTATATTAAATTAACAATGCTCAATAAATAAATTATCTATCAAGATCAGATTCTTATTGTGTTAATTAGAGTGTATGTGTTTAAATTACGCGCTTAAATAGTAGATCTTGCTGTGAATATTGCAACTGGGTGTAAAGGTGCTAACCCTGCTGTTTACTCATTAGGTCAATGCCTTAATTATGAGGCATGGGAGTTGTAAAGTACCCGACTTTATGAGAGCAGGTGGTATTATGACAGTACTATTTTTAATAGTAATGATGCTTATGATGAGTATTGTTTTTTAAGATTTAAGGAGATTTATTTCCTTAAAAAATGGGTATATAATAGATTGTAACTTATCATTAATTTTTTTATACTTTAATAGATTCTGGCTTGTGTGTTTTTTAGATAGATATTTTAATCATATCTAGTTAAAAATATTTAGAGCATCGCGAGAGCAACAGACTATTAAACAACATCAATTAAACTAGAATTAAATCTAAATAGATACATATTCAGGAGAATATTTAACATGATATATCACAAACGAGCATTAATTATTTTAGTTTTGTTTAGTTTTTTTATGACAGGTTGTGCAAGCCATCGTTATCAAGAACCTAAAGATGTTGACTTGATTCCTGTGAGTCAAAAAGCAGCACAAGATCTGTTGGCTCAAAGTAAAGATCTTTTGGCACCAGGTAGCTTAGTGGTGGTGAGTAGTTTTATTAATGTGAATGATTTGAATAAAACATCAGCCTTTGGACGTATTACGTCTAGCCAAATTTCATCCGCTATTTTTAAAGCTGGCTACCGCATTCGCTCAATGGAACTTTCGACAGAAGATTTTATTCAAACCAATAGTGGTTTTCATAAGTTATCACTAGAAGCAAAAATGGCTCTTAAAGAGCAGGGTGCTGCTGCATTGGTTGTAGGAGTATTTGCTCCAGGACGAAAAATTGCGTATGTGAATGTG
The DNA here is from genome assembly GCA_023144715.1 of Gammaproteobacteria bacterium. Taxonomy (GTDB): domain Bacteria; phylum Pseudomonadota; class Gammaproteobacteria; order GRL18; family GRL18; genus GRL18. The sequence continues at coordinate 4,124 of JAGLFC010000072.1, forward strand.
AGAATGGTTGATTTGAATGTCCAAGAAGTGATGGCAAGTACTGATTTTTCTGTGCCTATGGGTGCAGATGCAAAAGTGTTATTAAAATCCAGAAAAACAGGGGCTAATGAGTCTGAATAATACATTCAATGCCACAACGTATCGCATGTATCAAAGACTGGTTGAAAACAGACCTTCACGCTGATATTGATCGTTTTGAACCCGCATCCAGTGATGCGAGTTTTAGACGTTATTTTCGTGTTATATTCAATAATTCTGTGGTACAACAAGTCGCAGGGCAATCCTTTATTGTTATGGATGCACCTCCCTCAAAGGAAGCCATAAGCCCTTTTATTCGTATTGCAACGTGTTTAGAAAAAACAACAGTGCATGTACCGCATATTTATGCCTCTAATAAAACATTAGGCATTATTTTAATGTCTGATTTAGGCAGTATGGCTTATTTATCCTTACTGAATCAGTCATCAGGTGAAGAACAGGCAAATAAGCTGTATACAGATGCTCTAAAAAGTCTGATTATTATGCAAAAAAATCAGATTTATCAAACCCTTAATTTACCCCATTATAATGCAATATTATTAAAGTCCGAAATGGCTTTATTGCCTGATTGGTATATTAAAATACACTGCCAACACACATTGAGTGTGGAAAATAAAAGTTTATTAGAACAAGCAATGACCTCTCTTATTGAATCTGCACAAGAGCAACCTCAGGTCTTTGTACATAGAGACTATCATTCTCGTAATCTTATGGTCGTTGCCAAAAATAATCCAGGTGTGATTGATTTTCAAGATGCTGTAATAGGGCCGATTACTTATGATTTAGTTTCTTTATTAAGAGACAGTTATATTTCATGGTCTACCGATCAGGTGTATACTTGGGTAGAAAACTATCGACAGATGCTATTAGCGGAAGGATTACTTAAAGAAGATAATCAAGCCCAATTTATTCGTTGGTTTGATTTGATGGGTATTCAACGGCAATTAAAAGTAGTGGGTATTTTTTGTCGTCTTAATTATCGTGATGGTAAAAATAATTATCTCAATGATATTCCACAAACACTGGATTATCTCTTGGATGTGTGTTCTCGCTACCATGAATTTCAACCATTAGCACAACTACTGCTGACACTGAGTACAGATAATACAAATAGTAAGCCTCCAGCCTCCATCCCCTAAAAATGAGTGATTAATGAAAGCAATGATACTGGCAGCAGGGCGGGGTAATCGAATGCGTCCTCTCACTGATCATCTACCAAAACCCTTATTAAAAATAAATGATAAAAGCCTAATTGAATACCATATCGAAAATCTTGTTGCGGCTGGAATTAATGATCTGATCATTAATCATGCGTGGTTAGGACATAAAATTGAAGAACAGCTAGGAAATGGTTCGCGTTATGGTGCCAGTATTTATTATAGCAAAGAAGAACAAGCACTAGAAACAGCAGGGGGTATTCAAAAAGTACTTCCTTTGTTTGATGATCAGCCTTTTATTGTCATTAATGGTGATATTTTTACAGATTATCCTATATCACAATTAATGACTTCCAGCCGATATTTATCGCCTTTTTCTGAGGACGATTCTATTTTGGCACATCTTATTTTGGTGAATAATCCTCCTCATAATCATGAGGGAGATTTTTATTGTGATGGTCAACGAGTCTATCATAAATATGATAATGATAAAAATACCTTACAAAAATATACGTTTAGTGGTATGGCATGTTATCACCCTGATTTTTTTTATGATTTAAAAGCAGGCAAACAAGCATTAGCTCCTTTGTTTCA
>JAGLFC010000073.1 GCA_023144715.1 Gammaproteobacteria bacterium
ACCGTATCAGTTTCTATTACAGTGTCGGCAATGCTCTCGGTGACTTCTTCGGTATCATCTGCTTCCAAGACTTCTTCAATAATATCAGAAGAATCTTTAGCAGTTCGTTCAGAATCTTCTGTAAGACGCTTTTCAGAAATACTAATTTCTTCATTAACATCCTCATCAGGATCCAGTAAATTATCTAAGCATAAAACTTCTTCATATTTTTCTGATAGCCTTTTTTCTAAATCTATATTTTCTGTTGGTAAAATTGGTACACCATCTAATAATGCTATTGATGCTGAGCTAAATTGACAAATTTCTTTTAATAATTGAATAATTTCATGATCAATTATTTGTCCTTTTTCAGCAATATGCTTGACTATTTGCTCCATTATTTGGCTAACATTACCAATGGCATGTATTTCAGCCATATGTGCACTACCACGCAGAGTATGTAAACTTCTTGTCAAAAGTTCATTAGGTACACAAATATCATTGCTTTCACTACAGGTATCAATATACTGCGTGATATGTTTTATATGAGTTAATGCTTCTGAAGAAAAAATTTCCAACAATACAAGATCCAGTTCTTCTTCAACAACAGCTTCAATTTTTTCAGGTTGATTCTTTTCCTTATCAATTGACTCTTTTTCTCCAGAATCTAACTTTATTGGTGTTGGGGATTCTATATCTGTATCAAGCTCAATGGCTTCTTGTTCTTTTGCATGAGAAGTATCAACCACTTCATTTTGTACTGTATGATCTATTTCTTCTTCATCATCATCACCGAAATCTAATTCTAATTCAGATGTACCATAAGCAGTATCATCAATTTTTTCAGGATCATCTTTAATGTTAGAAGGAGTTACAAGTGCACTGTCAAAAGTTTCTCCTTTACTTAATATATGTGCATAAGCTGCAATCTTTGATGAATCAACATTGGAAAGTACTTGTTTTTCATACGCTTTAGCAATGTCAGGTAACATGTTAATACCTGCTTCTATTGTTGCAAAATGTACCTCTTCAACATCAATTACGTTTTCGATTATTTGATTTAATAAGTGTTCAAATGACCAAGCAAATTCTCCCATTTCATAAGCACCCACTAAGCGACCACTGCCTTTTAGTGTATGAAAAGAACGACGCATATCGGCTAAAGCTTCGCCATTTTCAGGTGATGTTTGCCATTGTGGAAATAAAATACCAATCCTTTCTATTTCTTCATCGGCTTCTTCAATAAAGATTTCCATGATTTCTTCATCAATATCATCTGAGCTTTCCAGTTTCTTAATATCAGGATAATCGACGGCTGGATCATCAATAGATGAATGAGTATCAGTAACCTGCGTTTCTTCTACATCAACTGCTTGAGATTTTTCTTGTACATCTGATTCTTGTTCTATATTTACAACAGAAGTACTTTCAGTATTCACATCTAATGATTTTGAGTCTGAATCCTTTTCCTTCAAAAGAATAGGCACTTCTACTGCTACTGCTTCCTCAGATTCATTTTTAACATGTTCTAAAGGCTTTTGTTCTAATGGTTCTTCCGGTATTATTTTTTCTTTTGTTATATCAGTTGGTATATCAGCTTCTATTTCTACCTCTGTATTAAATTCCTTACGTTCTATTGCTTTATAAATAATTCTATTAACGGTATTTGCCGACCAACGTAAAGCACTTGAAATATCATTAGTTAATGCTTCTTGATCATTATCCACAAGAGTGATCATTGATTCCATTTGCTCTGTAATATCATCTTCAGAGTCATATTGAAGCAAATTAATTTGTGAAGCTGCCGATGTAATCGCATTAAGAAGATTTTCTGTTGCTTCACCAGAGCTGACATTTTCCATCCATATCGATAATGTTTTGCTGAGTGCTGAATCAAATACAGGCTCTTTAATTTCTTTCCCTAAGAGCTGATCAATACTCAGTTTTACAACACTTTCTATAATGGGTAATTCTTGTTGTTTTTCAGCCAGTGCATCTAAATAATATTCTAGTGAAGTAATCGTGTCTGCTACATGCTTTAATTCTTCTTCGGAAAGAAAAACATCATCTTTAATATTATGATTATTAATAAATTCAGCATATTCTTTAACGAGTTGACTGACTTCCTTTTGCTCTAAAATTTCAATAACACCCGCAATTGACAATAATTTTAAACGGATTGTATTAATCTGTTGTTCACATTGTTCATCTGTTAGTGTCTTTTTAGAAAGATTACTTAATAAATGAATAATAGATTCTTTAATATTAAGCAGTTCTTTTTTTGATTCATCTGTAACGACTTTTGTTATGCTATTTTTTTCCTGTTCCGTCATTTCTAGATTTGATGGATCAAGTGTTTCTTTATCATCTGATTGCTGAAATAAACCACTTGTTGAAAGCTTATAAACAGATGCTTCAACAAAAAGTAATACACTGGCAATTTCCATCATTTCAGAACGATCATAGCCTTCTTCTTTACGACTCATTGCTGTGAGTAAGTCTATTTTTTCCTGCATAACATTACGCAGACCATTTTGACCTAACATAGCCAACGTGTCCGATATCTGAATCATTGTATCAATAATCAGTTGTAATTTTTCTTTATATTCAGTATTTTTGACCAGTTCAGGCTCATCACTAGTATTTCTAAAATAAACATCCAGTTGTTCTTTAACACCCTGTAAATCTGTTAAAATGAGTCCTGTAACGGTCTTCATTAAATCAGCATTAGCACCACTCATACTTGAATAAGCATCTTGCAATTCATATTCATTAGGCAGTGCATTTTTTAAATGATAAAATACTTTTGTTATTTCAATATTTTTACTCTTTGTTGTACAGTGAGCAATATGAAATAGTAAGCTTTTCTTTAAAGTTTGAAGAAGAGAAATATCCGCAAGAGTATAATTTTGTGTGCTTTCTCCTGATACAATAAGTTGTTTTAAATAATGGTCAATTTGACTGACAAGTTGCTTGTTTGGTGCAGATGCTTTTATTCCTTGAGTGAGCAATCCTTCAATAAAGGTTTCCATTAGGTAAAATAATTGATACAAATCAACTGTTTTACAGCTTTCTCTTAATTTGCTAACAACTTTGTGTACCTTACGCAAATTATTAATATCTTTACTATTTTTATACCAAGCCAATAAACTGACTTGAAAAAATTGACGTGCTTTTTTTGCTAACGCTCTTGGATTGACACCATTGTCAGCTCCTACTATAATTTCATCAGGATTAATATCTACTGAAAAAACACTGGCTTCTGTAAATAAACTGGCACTTCGTGCTGCTCTCAAATCATTTAAGATAGGTAATAAGACCACAGGAATATCACGAGAACCTCGCTGTAGGCGCTCTAAATAGTCTGGCAATTGTATTAATGCTCTCATCAATACTTCAAAGCATTCTTCATTACGTAATTTTTTATTCTTGTAAATACTTTTTGCTAAGAGTTCTATTTCTTCACCGAGTAAGGCCGCACCTCCTAACTCTAACATAATTAAGCTACCAGAAACCTGATGCAAATAATTAATGCAACGTTTTAATTCCGAAATCTCCTCTTCATCTTCAACAAAAGACTCAAAGCTCATACGTGCTTGATTGAGCGTTTCAAAAACTTCATCAATGACCCATTTTAGACCACCATGCTTAAAATCACTCACTATTTCTACTCCATAGTCTTATTCTTTGCAATATCAAGCCATTAGATATTACTTTATATTAATTAATGTATGTCACTATTTTTTTCTATGAAAAGCCAGTGCGTTTAAATAAATGACTTTTTCTAAATCAACATGAGAAATATTTAATATTTCTCCTGCTCCTAACACTAAATACCCACCCGTTCTTAAATGCTCAACTAAATTTTGAAGGATTTTTTTTTGTTTATCTTTAGTAAAATAAATCAAAACATTTTGACAAAAAATAATATCCATAGAGTGTATAACAATATTTTTTATATCCATAATATTAAAAGGTGTGAAAAAAACATATTGTCTTAATGAATCGACAATTTTAAAATTTTTATCACTCTGTTTAATAAAATATTGTTCAAGGTATTTTTCTTTTACATGATGAATATTTCGATGTTTATAAACGGCTTTTTTTGCTATTGCCAGAGAAGCTAAACTAATATCCATTCCTGTTACAGACATAGAACATTGTTCAGAAAGTATTTTTTTTAAATTATAATTCTGTAAAAATTGATCCACTACCATTGCTAAAGTATACACTTCTTCTCCTGTCGAACATCCAGCACTCCATATTTTTAAAGATTTCCTATTATTGTTTCCTACAAACAATGCAGGCAATATAATTTCTTTTAATAAGTTTAATGAGGGCTGATGACGAAAAAAACGTGTTTCATGTATTGTTAAACGATCAACAAGTATAAGCCACTCATCTTGCCCTTCTTTTTCTTGATGAATAAAGTGAAAATAGTCTGTAAAATCATCTCTATTGATTTCCTTCATTCTCAATATAATACTTGTTTCAAGAAAATATTGCCGTTCTTTTGGAAAATAGATACCTGTCCTCTTTTCCAATAGGTCAACCCAAGAGTTTAGAAGTTCATTATCCATTTTTCTAATAGTTAACGCTGAATCATTACTTATATTCATTGACGTGATCAGATTTTAATTTTCTGGTAAGGTAAAACCTGCAACTGACTGTCTTAGATCATTTGCTAGTTCAGCAAGATTACCAATAGAGGCAGCCGTTTCATTGGTACCCGCAGAAGTTTGAGTGGTAATTTCCTGTACAACATTCATTGAATCAGAAATATTAATCGCTGCACTTGATTGCTGTTTTGTGGTATCAGAAATCGCTTGAATTAAGTTTGCTAGAGAAGAAGATACTTGCTCAATTTCTTCCAAAGCACCCCCCGCATTTTCTGCAAGTTGTGCTCCTTGAACCACTTCAGAAGTACTTCGTTCCATAGAAATAACAGCTTCATTGGTATCAGCCTGAATGGTTTTTACCAGAGCTTCAATCTGTTTCGTAGCATTACCTGAACGTTCTGCTAATCGTTGAACCTCATCTGCTACCACCGCGAAACCACGACCTGCATCACCTGCCATAGCGGCCTGAATCGCAGCATTTAACGCTAGAATATTGGTTTGCTCAGAAATATCATTAATAATTTCAACAATATCACCAATTTCTTGAGAAGATTCACCTAATCGCTTAATACGTTTTGATGTTTCCTGAATTTGTTCACGAATAGTATCCATTCCACTAATAGCATCTTGTACCACCTGAGAACCTGCATTTGCAATTTCAACAGATTTACCTGCTTCATTTGCTAAATTATTTGCATTGGATGATACTTTTTCAATTGAAGAAGCCATTTCATTGACTGCAATACCCGCAGTGGTAATCTGTGTTGCTTGCTCTTCACTGGCTTCAGCAAGATGCATTGCGGTTGCTTGTGTTTCATGTGCTGCTGAAGATACTTGTACTGTGGTGTCATTAATTTGTGTCACCAAACTACGTAAAGCATCAATAGTGTAGTTAATAGAATCGGCAATGGCTCCAGTAATATCTTCGGTGACCGTTGCATGAGCGGTTAAATCACCATCTGCCAAGTCACCCATTTCATCAAGCAAACGCATAATAGCCTCTTCGTTTCTATCATTTTGTCCCTCAATTTTAAGGCGTTGCTCTTCTGTCTCTTTTCCTATACGTCTTTCTTGAGCAATTAATAAAATAGCAATTAATAAAAATATAAGTCCTGATGCAAGTGCCAATAGACCTGCTAGTAATGAAAATTTATTATCGCTAGACACTAACGTTTCATATTCATCACCTAATTGACCAATTTGGGTCAGTATATTATTTGAATTATTATACAATACCAATGCACTATTATTAATTTCAAAAGTTTCTGGTGAACGCTCCAAAATATTTGCAACTCTTACTTTAATTTCATCATACAGTGCTGCAATTTCTATTAATAGTTCAGCAGCATCAGGATCGTTCACTTGCGTCACACCTAACATTTCACTACCCTTAATCAGGGAATCTAAAACACGTTTAAAAGTCGCCGTATCTAAGCCAAAACGTTGTGCATTTTGTGCCGCATCATTATTACCTGACATCATCACAGAGATATTACCTGTAATACGTTCAATAAACATTAATTGCTGTGTTGCTAAATAAATTTGGCGAGAAGGAGCATTAGTATCAACTAAAATTTCAGCTACTTCATTAGAAGCATTGAGCATATCAGGCATTTGTTCATTAATATGCTTAATATCATCTGATAAGATTAAAATGGTATCCTGACTTCTTAAAATAGTATTAATATGAGTATTATAGCTTTTCCAACTTTTATCTAAATTATTATACGTATTAAGGAGATTTTCTGATACAGCACCTTCACCAATCATGGGCTTCATATCGGATAAAACATCCATATGTTCAGCAAATTTTTTCTGAAATTGTCTCAGATTAATAAATGCTTCTTCATTACCTGATGCTGCCGATGCGGCTGATTTTGCTAATTCTTGTGATAAAACTCTTTGCTCAACAACAAGAGATAAGTAATGAATATCACGATCTTCTTTTTTGAAAGAATACCAGTAAACTATTACCATAGCCGTTATTAGAAGCAATAAAAGTATCAATAAAATATAGACACTTTTCTTTTTAGTTATTTCTCTTTGCATTATAAATTTACTCCTAACCTATCATTTGCAGAGATATTGTTTATTGACTTGAGTATATAATTTGCTATCGTATATATGATAACGTTTATATTTTGTCATTTAATTGGCAACATTAAGAAAATCCTGATTTTCAATCAATTGTTGTATATTGAAAACAATCCAGTTTTCACCTTCTAATGCATAACCGCCGTTATAATATCCCTTCCATTTAGTATTATAATCTAATTCGGGATTAAAATTTATTTGATCAAAATACTTCATTCCATAAATTTCATCAACAATTAAACCCGCATTAAGTTCATTTTTTGCAATGGATAATATGCGTGTTTCTCGTTTAATTTGAGTTAACGTTTTATCCAAAAAACCTTGCAAATCAAAAATTGGTAGTAAATTACCTCGGATATTAGCAATACCACGCACCCATTCTTTGCTACCTGGTACTTGAGAGATGGGAGGAAATTTCATAATTTCTACTACAAACTCCATAGCAATCACAAAATTATAATGCCCCATACGAAAACCAATGCCAGACCACTTACTTTTAAGATCATCTTCAAGCGGTAAAGGAGCAGCATTCTTCAGACTATATTGCTCTATTTGCTTGAGCAATTGAATAACTTCCTGTGGATTTTTTGGTTCTAAAGCCATTTTATTTCCTAATAAAATACGACCTATTAAGCAAGTAAACGATTGACTTCACGCATGAGATCTTCTTCAACAAAAGGCTTTGTTATATAGCCTTTTGCACCTTGTCGTTCTGCCCACATTTTATCGGTTTTTTGATCTTTTGTCGTCACCATGATAACAGGAATGGATACGGTAGAATCTTGCTTTTTTAATTGTCGTGTTGCTTGAAAACCATTTAATTCTGGCATGACAACATCCATAAGAATGAGATCAGGTAACAATTTAGTGGCTTGTTCTACACCATTATTACCATCAATAGCTGTGGATACATTATGTCCATATTTTTCTAATGCAACAGAAATAACATGAAGTTCTGTAGGTGAATCATCGACAATAAGAATATGCGCCATAAAAATATCTCCCTAATATATGATTATATTAATTTAATTAATTGTTCAGTCTATTTGAGTAACTATAGGCAACTCACAGACAATTTACAAGAATGATAAAAATTTAAAAAATTAAGCCTTATTTAAAGATATGGTTCTATCGCTTTGAGCAATTCATCTTTAGTAAAGGGTTTCGTTAGATAACGTTCAGCACCCACAATCCGTCCTCTCGCACGATCAAATAGTCCATCTTTACTTGATAACATAATAACAGGTGTATCTTTAAACATTTTATTATTTTTAATCAATGCACACGTTTGATACCCATCTAATCTTGGCATCATAATATCAACAAAGATAATACTAGGGCGATGCTCTAATATCTTTGATAAGGCATCAAAACCATCAATCGCAGTAAATACTTCACCACCTGATTTTTTTAATAAAGTTTCTGCGGTACGACGAATGGTCTTACTATCATCAATAATCATGACTTTGAAGCCATTTAAAACAATTGGGTCAGAAGTTCCCATTTATCCTCCAAAAATAATTTATTATTATGAATCACTATTTTATTCGGCACTCGGCTTGTTGAATAGGAATAATAGTCTATTTTTAGCACAACTTTGGAATACATACCATATTTTTAATAAATTCTTTTTTTAATTATCTTTAAAAATAAACTGTACAATCAATATAATTCATTGATTATCAAAAAGTTACTTAAATAAAAAGCATTTAAATAAGATTAAAATATTCTATTTATTTTTTTATCTTACTGATGTTACAGCATATTTGATTCTAAATGTTTTCGTCTTAATAAACGTGGCAAAAAATATAGATAGAGGAAAAACATATCTTGTCAGCGTGTAGAAAGAATATCAATCAAGCCGATCAGCTACTCTCTATGAATCAAAAATCCTCTTCCTTTAGGGAAAGGAGTATGTCAAAATGATTGTATTTTCCATGAATATTTTTTAAACTTTAGGTCATTGTTTTATGAAAAAACGTAAATTGGGTCAAAAAGTCTCTTTATTTTTTGCAATTTTTTGTTACGTAATGGCACTTGTGTCCATTATATTTTCTTTTATTTGGAAAGGTGATCACGGTACTCAAGATCCTATTTATGCCAGTGCATTGGCCAGTATTTTCTTTTTTGCTTGTTGTGGTGTGGTGTTACAAACAATTGCCAATACTAATTTACCTGATATGAGCTTTCAATCGGACTCTGATCGTTAAAATTTACTTTTTTTATTTTATCTCTTATATAGAACCATGAAAACACTATTTTTATTTTCCCTTGTGATGTTGTATACCCCTATTGTATTCGCAAATACCATTCATTCGAGTGTTTTAAATTATTTTGAAGTGAAAGATTATTCAGGATCACTACAAAAAAAGGATGCCATTGTGTATGGTTTAGGGATTGATGTTCATTACAAAGATTCTTCTTATAAAGTTAATTACGAATCTGCACAGGCAGACACCAAGCAGCCTCCCCTAAAAAAAGATTTAAATTATCAAAAAATATTTTTTAAATATGGATATAAATTAAATGATCGCTTTAAATTTAATATTAATTATGCCAATATTTTACACGATAATATTGCTATAACAGATGATGGAAAAGTATATGGAGCAGGACTGACTTATACATTTAATAAACAATCCTCAATGAATGTCACTCAATTTTATACTGATTATGATGATTTTAATGTGTATCAAAGTGATTTAAACGTCTATTATAAAATAAAGATTAACGATATAAAATTTAATCTCAGCTCAATGATCAAATATATAGATATTGATGAAGAAAATCAGAATTCTTTTCTAAAAAATGCCGATAATAGTTATTTAACCTCGGGAATAAAATTACACTCACATTATAAAACCTATCATTTTGGAGCCGGTGCTTATTTTGGAAAAAGAGCATTTGCGGTGATGAATGATGGTTTTAAAGTACAACATCATGCGATGGAATTTAATAGTACTTACGCGATTGGTGTAGGAAAAAATATAGGTGACTTTGTCGTTCGTCTACAGTATATTGACCAAAGAGCAACAGAAATGCCTCTCAATAATAAAGATGTAAAAATAAAGGTATTTCGTCTTATCGCCAATTATAAATTTTAAATACACCATAAAAAATAATAAATGGATACATAATATGTTTAAAATATATCAATCACAAAAGATCAAAACCTACAAGAAACCGCTATTAGGCAGCAGTATTTTATTAATCAGTTTACTATTAGGGGCATGCACCACTATTGATCCTTATACCAGAGAAACGAAAACAAGCAATGCCGTCAAAGGAGCAGGAATTGGTGCTTTAGGTGGTGCCGTCATTGGTGTTTTAGCAGGTGATAATAGAAAATCGGCATTAATTGGTGCTGGAGTAGGAGCTCTAGCAGGCGGTGGTACTGGTTATTATATGGATGTTCAAGAAGCTAAACTCCGCCAAGACCTTGAAGCAACAGGGGTCAGTGTGATGCGCCAAGGCGATTCTATTATATTAGTCATGCCTGGCAATATTACCTTTAATACTGACTCAAGTAATGTTTCTGCTAATTTTTATTCTGTACTCAGTTCTGTGGCTATGGTCATCAATAAGTATGAAAAAACCTATGTAGATATTTATGGTTATACCGATAATGTGGGTCAAGCAGCTTATAATATGACCTTATCACAACAGCGGGCAGATTCTGTTTCTCAATATTTACAAACCAGACAGGTATTAAGACAAAGAATTTCTACTCGTGGTGAAGGCGAAAATAACCCAATTGCAAGTAATGATACTCCACAAGGACGTGCTCAAAATCGTCGTGTTGAAATCAGATTAACACCATTAACTTAATGTCAATATCAGTGATGTGGGCGTATTTGTTCTAATAAAGCTTCAATCTTGGGTTTACGCCCTCTGAATTGGGTGAATAATACCATCGGTTCTTCAACACCACCCATCTCTAAAATTTTATTCAAAAAGAGTGTGCCTGTGCTTTGATCAAAAATACCTTTTTCTTCAAACAGGGAAAAGGCATCCGCTGATAATACTTCTGCCCATTTGTAGCTATAATAGCCCGCAGAATACCCACCCGCAAAGATATGTGAAAAGCTGTGTTGAAAACGGTTAAATTCAGGTGGAAAAAAAACAGCAATGTCTTGTCGAGTTTGATTTAATAGACCTTGTATTTGTGGATTGTGTAAGGGATTGGAATCACTTATTTGATACTGGCAATGTAAATTAAAATCAAATAAAGCAAATTCAATTTGTCGTTGCATTTGCAAACCTGATTGAAAATTTTTGGCTGCCATCATTTTATTAAAGAGTTCATCAGATAAGGATTCACCTGTTTTATAGTGTTTGGCAATCAATACTAAGGACTCTTTTTGCCAAGCCCAATTTTCCATAAATTGACTGGGTAATTCTACGGCATCCCAGAGGACACCATTAATACCAGACACAGCGGAATAATCCACTTGAGTCAACAAGTGGTGTAAGCCATGACCAAATTCATGAAACAATGTAATCACTTCATCATGAGTGAATAAAACAGGTTGATCATCCACAGGCGTACTAAAATTACAATTTAGATACGCCACAGGAATTTGTACCTTGCCATGATCCACTAAACGAGAAATACAATCATCCATCCATGCTCCACCTCGCTTATGAGGTCGAGCATACAGATCCAGATAAAATTGACCGCGTATTACTCCTTGAACATCTTTAATTTCATAAAACTTAACGTCAGGATGCCATACATCAATGCCTCTAATGGCTTGAATATCTATCTTATAGAGTTGTTTGACAATGGTAAATAAGCCATTAATCACCTGATTTTCTGGGAAATATTCTTTTAAGGTTTCTTGAGAAAAAGTGTATTGATATTGACGTAATTTTTCTGAAGCATAATTGAGATCCCATGCTTGTAATTCATCAATGGCCAACTGTTGTTTTGCAAATGCTCGCACTTGTATTAAATCTTGTTGTGCAAAGGGTTTTGATTGTGCTGACAATTGCTGTAAAAAATCAATTACTTCATCTACAGAATCGGCCATTTTTGTGGCTAATGAATAGTCCGCGTAGTGATTAAACCCTAATAATTGTGCCATTTCTTGACGTAAGTTCATAATCTCATTCATGATCTCACTATTATCCCAACGCCCAGCGTCAGTGCCTTGATCAGAGGCTCGGGTACTATATGCGGTATAAAATTGCTGACGTAAATCACGCTGATCAGCATAGCTCATAATAGCAAAATAACTGGGAAATTGTAGATTAAAAATCCAACCTTCCAATCCTTCATGCTGTGCATTTTGTTGTGCCATTGCCAAAGCAGAATCAGGCAATCCTGCTAATTGTGTGGATTCTATAATGTGTTTTTGCCAAGCATTGGTGGCATCTAAAACATTATTTTCATACTGTGATTTTAATTGAGAGAGTTGTTGTTTAATAATTTTAAAACGTTCTTTTTTATCCGCATCCAGTTGAATGCCTGACAGATGAAAATCACGTAATTGATTATTGATAATCTTTTTTTGTGCCTGATCCAGCGTATTATAGTAATCGCTTATTTTAAGTGTTTGAATGGCCTGATAAAGAGCTTGATTTTGCCCCAATTCAGTATGGTATTTGCTCAATAAAGATAAACATTGTTCATGAGCCGTACGTAATTCATCAGAGTTTTTTACCGCATTCAAATGACTCACAGGCGACCAAGCTCGACTCAAGCGATTATCCATTGTTTGCATGACTTGTAATAAATTATTTTGCTGAGTCTGTTTAAGCTGTTTTTTAAGTTGTTCACGATTTTCACTCAAGAGCTGCTTAATAGCAGGTAGTATATCTTTCGCTTGGATGTCGCTAAAACGGGGTAAGCCATTAATGTCTAATAAAGGGTTGCTCATACAGTTTCCAATTGTTATTGTGTTATTCAGGCTATTTTCTTAATTATCGCTATTGTAATGAATAAAATAAGTCGTTATATTATCAAATAAAAAAATTAAATAACAACCCGAATTAATGATCTTAATGCTTTCTGCTTGATACAGGATATTATTTTGTTCAATAACTCTTTTATTCATATTACTTTTTATACCTTATTATTATTTATTCTTCTATCCACTTTATCGTATGCTAATGATGATAAAGTTTATGGCAAAGGAGCTTATTATTTTTCTCAAGGTGATTATAAAAATGCGTTTAAAATTTGGTTACCCCTTGCACAAAAAGGCAATCCAGCAGCGCAATATTCTGTTGCATTACTGTATGATCAAGGGCATGGCGTTACAAAAAATAAGGCTGAGACACTCAAATATCTTCAATTAGCCGTCAATCAGGATTTACCTGATGCACAATATTATCTAGCAATGAAATATTATTATGGTTTGAGCATCAAAAAGGATTATAGTAAAACACGAGAATTATTAATTAAAGCAGCCAAACAAGATAATTTAAAAGCACAATTTCAATTAGCCAATCTTTATAATAAAGGCGAAGGGGGTAAAGAAGATCAAGAGCAAGCCACTTATTGGTTTACAACAGCTGCTGAAAATAATTATGGCCCTGCACAACACAGCCTTGCTGCCCGTTTTCTTACAGGTAAAGGCACTAGTAGCAATATAGATAAGGGTGTTTTTTGGTTAAAAAAAGCCGTTGTTCAAAATGACTCCGATGCTCAACGTGATTTAGGATTTATGTATTATAAAGGCATTGGTGTTGATAAAAATTATCAAAAAGCCAATGAATTATTAAGGGTGCCAGCAAAAGAAGACAGTCCTATGGCTATCTATTTGTTAGGAGACATTTATGCACAGGGTGGTTATGGCATTACACAAGATATTAAGCAAGCAAAAAAATTCTATCAAAAAGCACAAAAACTAGGTTATAAACAAGCGGATAAAGCCATACAAAAATTATCACAACAGCCCATTGTTCATCAAACAAAAGTTCATAAAAGTGTCACTCATAAGACACCTATAATCAATCAAGCCCCTATTCATAAAAAAACACTTAATAAAAAATCATATAGCCCTACTTCAGTCGCTGTGACCCCAAAAAAATCTCTTGATAATAGATCTGCTAAAGCCAACTATTTAAACAGTAATATTCAAGGTAATGCACGTTATTTTCAAAAAATTAATGACAATTACTATACTTTACAAGTATCTTCTTCTAATAATTATCCAAACCTCCTAACATTAATAGAAAAATATTATGATGAAAATACATATTTATTAGAAATTTCTAAAAATAAAAAACATTCTTATCTTCTCAGTTATGGCTTATATGAAAATTATAGTGATGCAAAGCAAGCCATACAATTTTTACCTAAGGCTTTTCAATTATCATCAAAACCACAAATTAGCACTGTTAAAACGATTAAAGCACTTCAAATAATTCAACAAGAACCCTCTTTAGAAGACATTCAGATTAATAACAATATGAGTGCATTTCAACAAAGTAATAATAATGATTATACGTTGCAATTATTATCCTCCAAAAAATATTCCAGTATCACCGAATTAACAGATAAATTTTCCGATCAATACACTTATATCTTAGCCACACCAAACAATAAAAATACGTCTTATATTCTAACGTATGGTTTATACAACAATTATAGCCAAGCTAAACAGGCCGTAAAATCACTGCCACATATATTTCAATTGCCATCAAAACCATGGATTCGTAAGGTAAAAAATATTAAAAAATTGATGACCCAAAATTAATAGAATTTATAGATTCTGTTGCGAGAAA